>JAFTXF010000010.1 GCA_017461685.1 Lachnospiraceae bacterium | reverse complement strand
GTTGGCATCATGGTAGGCGACAAGGTGGAGATTCTTTCCGGCGCGCTGATGGGAAAGGATATCACGATCAGGAAGTTGAACAGACACAAGAGACAGGCAGTGATCCAAATGCTGATACTGGGGCAGCCTAAGGAGATTTCCGTGGCTTTGGAGATTGTGAAGAGAACATAATTTATGTATTGTATCGTCCGATCCGGTGAGGGGTATATCCCCTCTAAAAGAGTCAGGGCGATGTGATAGATGGGGACTTTTTGGCGCTTGAGAAACCCTGTGGTCTGCAGTCCGGGGCATGATATATTCCGGCACAGGGGCCTTGAAAAGCGTCGGTCCTTAGCGAAGCAAGGTGCTAGCCGCAGTCTGAGCTTAGTACCGCTACGCATTTTCATGGAGTGAGAACGTCCGCGAAGCAGAACATATATTGCCACAGTCGGCAACCACCGAGTTTCGCAAATGCCTATATAATGATAGTAGTCGATTGCTAAACTCCGTTGCTGCAGGGCAAAGGTATATATATTCCAGCTGAAGGGCCTTGAAACTCGCCGGTCCTTAGCGAAAGCAAGCTTTCAGCGCAGCTTGAGCTTAGTACCGTTGCATAGTTTCACGGAACGGAAGTGTTCCTGAAGCAGAATATATATACCTTTGCCCTGCAGCTTCAGAGTTTCGCAATTGCCAGAGGGGTGTGGGTACGAACAGTAATATTATAACAATATCTATCTCCCTTTGTTGACATTTTATCGTCCAAATGATAAAATTTTTATAAAATATTCTAAGATGGGAGAATTCTGATGATTAATAAATTAGTTGACAAAATTACCAAAACACAGGCACCTATCGTTGTGGGCTTAGACCCGATGATGAAATTCATTCCTGAGCATATCAAGCAGGCTGCTTTTAAGGAGTACGGCGAAACTCTGGCAGGTGCGGGCGAGGCTATCTGGCAGTACAATAAGGCGATCGTTGATGCTACTTATGATTTGATTCCGGCAGTGAAGCCTCAGATTGCTATGTATGAGCAGTTTGGTATCGAGGGTCTGATTGCTTTCAAGAAGACCGTGGATTACTGTAAGAGTAAGGATTTAGTGATTATCGGTGATGTAAAGCGTGGTGATATCGGTTCTACTTCCGAAGCTTATGCGGTAGGTCATTTGGGCAAGGTTACTGTGGGCAGCAAACAGTACTATGGTTTTGATGAGGATTTTGCTACAGTAAATCCTTATTTGGGCTCAGACGGTATCAAACCTTTTGTAAATGTTTGTAAGGAAGAAAACAAAGGCTTGTTTATTTTGGCTAAGACATCCAATCCAAGCAGTGGCGAGTTCCAGGACAGATTGGTTGACGGCAAGCCTCTTTATGAAGTAGTGGCGGAGAAGATTGCTGAATGGGGGGCTGACCACGTGGGCAGCTGCGGCTACAGCTATATCGGTGCTGTTGTGGGCGCTACATATCCGGAGATGGGTAAGGCTCTTCGAAAGGTTATGCCAAAGAACTACATTCTGGTACCGGGCTATGGTGCTCAGGGCGGTAAGGGCAAGGATTTGGTACATTTCTTTAATGAAGATGGTCTGGGTGCCATTATCAATTCCTCCAGAGGCATCATCGCAGCATATCAGCAGGAAGCTTACGCAAAGTTTGGTGCAGAGCATTTTGCAGAAGCATCCCGTCAGGCAGTATTGGATATGCAGGCTGACATAGCACAGGCTTTGGCACAGAGATAAAAAGTGCTTAAAATATGTCCAAAAGGCAGCAGCCAGGACATATTTGACAAGGCAGAAGTTGAAAATTCTTTTCGAGGGATTATATAGTGAAAATTAAAACAATAACAAAAAGCTACGAAGAAGTTCTGAAACTGCCGAAAGGGGAACACATCAAGCCGAGGAAACAGTGGACGCTGCTTCGCGTGGTGCTGCGGCCGGTTTGCTATGTGCTGTTAAAACTGGCAGGCTTTACGGGATATGAAAAGATCGGCATGGAAATGCTGGGCAAAAAAGAGCCGTGCCTGGTGCTTATGAACCATTCCAGTTTTATTGATTTAGAAATCGCAGCATTGCTCATGGCAGACAGGCCATATCATATTGTTACTACTCTGGATGCCTTTGTGGGACTGAACTGGATATTACGTTTGGTAGGCTGTATTCCGACTAAGAAGTTTATTAATGATGTAACGCTGGTGCGGGATATGCGTCATACAGTCAGAGAATTGAAGGAATCTGTCATCATGTACCCTGAGGCCAGCTATAGCTTTGACGGCACTGCCACTCCGTTACCGGAGAGTCTGGGCAAGTGTCTGAAGCTTTTGAATGTGCCGGTGGTGATGATTACCACAGAAGGAGCTTTCTTACGCCAGCCTTTGTACAATAATTTAAAGACCCGCAAGGTGGCAATTTCTGCCAGAATGGAATACCTGCTTTCTGCGGAAGATATTAAAGAAAAGTCTGTAGAAGAATTAAATGCGATTTTGGCGGAAAGCTTTAGCTTTGATAATTTTAAGCTGCAGCAGCAAAAGGGTATCAAGGTTAAGGAAAAATATCGCGCAGAAGGATTGGAAAGAACCTTGTATAAATGTCCACATTGTCAGAAAGAGGGGCAGACAGTTGGCAGGGGGACGACCCTTATGTGTAATGCATGCGGTGCGGTTTACGAGCTGACCGAAGATGGTTTTCTCAAAAACTTAAATGGTGAAACTTTGATGTAACATATTCCGGACTGGTATCAGTGGGAGCGCGAGTGTGTACGACAGGAGCTTATTGACGGCACCTACAGACTGGATGTAGATGTGGATATCTGTATGCTGATTGACACCAAATGTGTGTATAAAGTAGGTTCCGGACATTTGATACATACTGCTGAGGGCTTTCATTTAATGGGCTGTGAGGGGCTTTTAGATTATAAGCACAGTCCCAATTCTTCTTATGGATTGTATTCCGATTTTTACTGGTATGAAATCGGGGATATGATTTGTGTGGGAGATGAACGTGTGCAGTATTACTGTTTTCCGCGTAATGCAGGTAATGTAGTGGCAAAAACCAGACTTGCAGCGGAGGAATTATACAAATTACGCAGAAGAACAACAGCTCCGTAAACGTGTTTTGGGGCAGGAGATGAAATAGAAAATCTAAAATGTTTTATAACGGAAAGAGGTTAATTATGCAGAATTGCGGATATTGTCAGAAAGGTGAATTACTGGCAAAATTTGGGATTGAGATTTGCGAGTTAAGTGTCAGCACTTTGATTTTATTTAAAGAGCAGTCTCATCCGGGAAGATGTATCGTAGCATACAAGGACCATGTAAGTGAAATCGTAAATATTTCCGATGAAGATAGAAACGCTTTTTTTGCCGATGTGGCGCGTGCAGCCAGGGCTATTCATAAGGCATTCCATCCGGATAAGGTAAATTACGGTGCATATGGCGATACCGGATGTCATTTGCATATGCATTTGGTTCCGAAGTACAAGGATGAGTACGAGTGGGGTGGTGTTTTCGAGATGAATCCGGGCAAGACCTTATTGACGGACGCAGAATATGCAGAGATGATTGAGAAAATAAAGGCTTGCTTGTAGAAAATGCAGGTAATATAGTTAGGAGAAAATTATAATAATATGAAAAGAGAAAGTTTTCAATCCAGGTTGGGTTTTATCCTGGTAAGTGCAGGATGTGCCATCGGTATCGGTAACGTATGGAAATTCCCTTATGTAGCCGGACAGAATGGCGGCGGTGTATTTGTTTTGTTTTATTTACTGTTCCTGTTGTGCATGGGTGTACCTGTACTGACTATGGAATTGGCAGTAGGTCGTGCCAGCCGTAAGAGTGCGGTTTTGGGTTACAAGGAATTAGAGAAACTGGGCAGCAAGTGGCATATTCATGGCTGGTTCTGCATTATTGGCTGCTATTTACTGATGATGTACTATACCACAGTATCAGGTTGGATGCTCGGTTATTTTGCCAAATTTGTCGGTGGGTCCTTTAAAAGCGGCATGGATACGGCATCTGTAGGTGCTGCATTTAGTGACATGCTGGCTGATCCATGGGAAATGGGAATTTTTATGGTAATTACTGTTATTGCCGGCTTTGCAGTCTGCAGCTTCGGATTACAGAAGGGACTGGAAAAAATCAGTAAGTACATGATGGGTGCGTTGTTGGTGCTTATCATTGTCTTGGCGATTAACAGTATCACACTGCCGAATTCCAGTGAAGGTCTTGCCTTTTATTTGCTGCCGGATTTTGCGCGGGCAGCAGAGGTTGGTATCGGTAATGTGATTGTGGCTGCCATGAATCAGTCTTTCTTTACACTGAGTTTAGGCATTGCTGCTATGGAAATTTTCGGTACATATATGTCTAAAGAGCACACGCTGGGTGGTGAGGCTGTTCGAATCTGCTGTCTGGATACTTTTGTAGCAGTGATGTCAGGTTTGATTATTTTCCCGGCATGCTACTCTTTTGGTATTCAGCCGGATCAGGGACCTTCTTTAATATTCGTGACCTTGCCGAATGTATTTGTAAATATGACCGGCGGCAGAGTGTGGGGAAGTCTGTTTTTCCTGTTTATGACCTTTGCAAGCTTTACAACAGTTATTGCAGTGTTTGAAAATTTACTTGCAACCTGCATGGATAATTTCGGATGGGACAGAAAGAAATCCGTTATCATTAACTGTATCTTTATTCTGCTTGCAAGCTTACCATGTGTATTAGGTTACAATGTATGGAAGGATTTACACATTGTAGGAGGCAGAGACGTGTTAGACAGCGAGGACTTTATTGTAAGTAATCTGCTGTTGCCAATCGGTTCTTTGGTATATCTGCTATTTTGTGTTACGAAATGGGGCTGGGGCTTTGATAATTATCTTGCAGAGGTCAATACCGGTAAAGGACTTAAGATTGCAAGATGGTTGAAGTGGCCGTTTATGATTGTGCTGCCGGTATTAATCCTTGTAATTTTGATATCAGGACTTATTTAATCAAAGCAAAATGATTTAGAAAAGAGGCATAGCGGTTCAAGGATTAACACCCTTCCGCATGGCCTCTTTTAGTATGTTCTGTGCGTTTGGCTTTATTAATACCGCCGGACATGTGGGTCTGTCTGTTCTTCACGAAGCAGGCCCTCTGGACAGAGTCCTCCCCGTATTTACCGCGGATAGAATCAATGGCCTTGTCCAGCTTGGAAAGGCGCTCGTATTTGTCTGTTTCAAAGAGGCTGTACTGAAAGCTTTGTTCTTCGGTGGCACGGGAGGTAAACACACCCAAAAGCCGGATGGGAGTACCATTCCAAAGCTCATCAAAAAGACTGCAGGCCGTCTCATAAATCCGGTAGGTAACATCGGTGGCGGCAGGCAGAGCCTTTTGATGGGAGGTATGATGAAAATTGTGGTCGGTAATAGTAACGCCTACCACGCCTACATACGCCTTGTCAGCGCGGATGCGGGCACCTACGGTTTCACATAAGGATAAAAGAATCATACGGGCGGTGTCAGCATCTGTTACATCATAAGAGATAGTAATGGAGTTGCCATAGCCCTTATTTTGCGGAGTGGATTCTTTGGTGATCTCCCCGTGGTCAATGCCATGGGCAAAATCCCAGATGGTTTCCCCGTGCTTTTTCAGATGGTGGCGCAGAAAATCCTTGTCTGTCCGGGCTAAATCACCGATCGTGTGGATGCCCAAGGTACGCAGCTTCTGCTCGGAAGCCTTGCCTACGAAGAACAGCTCCCGGATATCCAGAGGCCACATCTTGGAAGGCACTTCCGCAGGAAAAAGGGTATGGACCTTGTCAGGCTTTTCAAAATCAGAGGCCATCTTGGCCAGTAATCTATTGGAAGAAATACCGATATTGACCGTAAAACCCAGGGTATCCCGAATCCGGTCAGCCAGTTGTCTGGCCCAGACTTCCGGCTTGCCGTAAAGGTGCTCCGTGCCTGTAAAATCGCAGAAAACTTCGTCGATGCTGTAAGGCTCCACGTCCGGAGTGAATTGCTTTAAATAGTCCACAAAGCGTCTGGAAGAGTCTACGTAAACGGAATAGGTGGGTGGTACAATGACCAGATTTGGGCACTTCTTACGTGCATGAGCTAAAGGTTCACCGGTCTGAATCTTGTAGCGCTTGGCGGGTGTGGACTTGGCCAAAACGATACCGTGACGCTCAGCCTCTGACCCGCCGATAACGGCAGGAATGGTGCGGATATCAATCTCCTCACCCAGTACCTGCATGCGGTATGCGGCTTCCCAGGAAAGGAAGGCACTGTTTACATCAATATGAAAAATAATCGGATGCTTCTCCATGGGAACCTCCTCGGCAGCAATAATGCGTTAGGAATATGAGAAATCCGGCGGAAGTGCTATATTCCTTCTCAGGGATGCGCTCGCTGCGTGCCGGTTTCTCTATTCATAGTATACCAAAACATTTGTTCGGCGTAAATAGAAAAAGTAAAAGTAGGAAAACTTTAGGAGAATGTTAGGAGATGGTGACCTGGGAGCAACAGAGCATCGGGGTATGATTTACCAAAGTATACTTTTTGCAATGGCAGAGTGGAGAAAGTGCAATTCACATTGCAAAAATATATTATACAATAAAAATGGAAAATAATAGATACGCTCCTGACCGGAGTAGGAGGCGCGGAACGTACTAATAAATATAGTCGCAAGCGACTAACTAATAAGATATAGAAGGAGTTCATTATGAAAACATTAACAGTAGACAAATTACAGGTAAAAATCATGCCAAACCGCACGGAAATGGGTGAGGTGGCAGCTGCAGACATTCATGCAAAGATAAAGGAGCTTCTTGCAGTGAAGGAAGAAATCAATATTATATTTGCAGCTGCCCCGTCTCAGAATGATGTGTTACAGTCTCTAGTTGACAGTGATATTGAATGGAACAGAGTGAATGCATTCCATATGGATGAATATATCGGTCTGGATAAAAGTGCACCGCAGGGCTTCGGCAATTTCTTAAATGAGCATATTTTCGGAAAGGCACCATTTAAGTCAGTGAATTATATTGACTGTGAAGCAGCAGATCCGGAGCAGGAATGCGAGCGTTATGCAAAGCTTTTGGAAGAAAATCCTGCAGATATTATTATTATGGGTATCGGTGAGAACGGTCATATTGCATTTAATGATCCGTGGGTAGCTGATTTTAAGGATACCAAAAAGGTGAAAACAGTTTTGCTTGACGAGGTTTGCAGACAGCAGCAGGTAAATGACGGATGCTTTAAAGAACTTTCCCAGGTTCCGAAGCAGGCGATTACATTAACATGCCCTGTATTTAACGAAGCACCTCAGTTATTCTGCATCGTTCCTGCACCTACCAAAGCACAGGCAGTTAAGAGAACATTGTGCGGTGCCATTAATGAAGAGTGCCCGGCTACCATATTACGTGAGCATGAGGCAGCAGTTTTGTATTTAGATGCTGACAGTTCAGCATTACTTGGTTAAGATTATGATAAGAATAAAAAGTGATAAAATTATTGCAGGTGACAAGTTAATATCCGGTTACGTATACATAGACGGTGATAAAATCCATGTTGTAACCGGGGAGGAACTGCCTTTTGACCGAGAGTATGATAAGACAGGTCTCTATGTGGCACCGGGTTTTATTGATACCCACACACACGGCGGCAATGGATATGATTTTACGGGTAAGGCCGAAGATATCGTAGAGGGCTGCAATTTCCATATGACCCACGGTACCACTACCATTTGTCCGACGATTTCAGCAGCGCCTTTTACAGTCATGTCAGAGGCTGTTTTTGAGGTGCAGAAGGCACAGAAGAGTCCTGCGTTAAAGTCAAATCTTTTGGGAGCGCATATGGAAGGACCTTACCTTTCCAAGGAGCAGTGCGGCGCTCAGTGTACGGATTATATTACACCGCCGGATTCTACGGAGTATGAAGCGTTGGTGGAGACAGCAGGACAGGCCATTGCCCGTTGGACCTATGCACCTGAGAATGATACAGACGGTGTATTCTGTAAATATCTGAAGGAACACGGCATCGTACCCAGCGCAGGACATACCAATGCTATTTATGACGATATGTGTGTGGCTATGGAAAATGGCTGCAATCTGATTACCCATTTGTATTCCTGCACATCTACCGTGACCAGGAAGCAGGGCTTCCGCAGACTGGGTGTGCTGGAAACAGCATTTTTATCTGATGATATTTATGCGGAAATCATTGCAGACGGCAGACATTTGCCGGCAGAGCTGATTCGCCTGATCTTAAAGATTAAGGGGACTGACCGAGTGCTTTTAACCACCGATAGTCTTGCGATTGCGGGAACAGATATTAAGGAAGGCGTGATGGTCAGCACGGAATTTATCGTAGAAGACGGCGTCTGCAAGCTGAAGGACAGAAGTGCTTTTGCAGGAAGCATTGCTACGGCTGACGTTTTGGTGCGTGTGCTTGTGAAGGAAGTAGGAGTCGACATGACAGATGCTGTGAAGATGATTACAAAGGTTCCTGCAGAGGTGATGCAGTTAAATAAAGGTGTCCTGGCAAACGGAAAGGACGCAGATATCGTCGTATTTGATGAAGATATCCGCATAGACAGCGTTTTTGTTATGGGTCAGCAGACCGCATAAGAAAGTAAATAATCATGTAGAAAAGAGTCTCGTTCCATTTTAGTTCAGTTTTAAATGGATGTGAGGCTCTTTTGTTATATCAATTCGCAGAAAGTGTTTCCTATCATACGATTTTGTGGTAAGATACATTTAACAGTATTTCAGACTGCCTTAGGAGCGTGAGACGGATACGAAGGCAGACATATTTGGAGTTTGGGATGCAGAGATGACAGACGGGATAGAATCGGGAGGTTTGTATGAAGATCGTTGACTTACATTGCGATACTTTGGATGAGCTTTTGGCGCAGAAGTTAAAGGGTGAGCATTACAATTTATACAAAAGAGACGGACATTTGGATATAGATCGTATGCTGCAAAGTGGCTATTTATTGCAGTGTTTTGCTGCTTTTGTAAATATGCAGAAGGTGGAGAGCCCTTATGAAAGAGGCATGGAATTGGCAAGGCTGTTTCAGCAATTGTGCGCAGAGTATTGCCCTTACATAGCTCCGGTGTATCATTATCAGGATATTGCCAAACATGCTGAGCAGGGCCTTATGTCTGCCATGCTGACCATTGAGGAAGGCGGTGTGTTAGAGGGCAGTCTCACACATTTGAAGGAATTCTATGAAATGGGTGTGCGCCTGATTACCCTGACCTGGAATCATCCTAACGAAATTGGTTATCCGGGCTGCCTGGAGAAGGTTTCCGTGCCGGAGCTTCCTATGGGCTGGAAGGTCACCGGTGAGTATCCGGGCCTTACAAAGAAGGGCATTGAGATTGTGGAGACAATGCAGGAAAAGGGGATTATCGTGGACGTTTCCCACCTGTCTGATGCCGGCTTTTGGGATGTTGCGGCTATTACGAAGAAACCCTTTGTGGCCAGTCATTCCAATGCCAGAAGTGTCTGCGGCCACAAGCGCAATCTGTCCGATGCACAAATTCGCACCATTGCAGAGAGGGGCGGCGTAATCGGGCTGAATTTTGCTGCTGATTTTCTGGAAGATCAGCCGGGCGAGGTTTGCCTGGGCAGTTTTGTAAGACATATACAACATATCATCAAGGTTGGCGGCGAGGACGTGATTGCATTAGGCAGCGATTTTGACGGTATCACCACCAATCCGGCGATGCCTCATGCAGGTGTATTACCGGATTTATTTGAGACAATGGTGCAAAAGGGAATTGCACCGTCCGTAATTGACAAAATGAAAGGGCAGAATGCTCTTCGGATGATGAAAGAGGTCATAAGATAAATGAGTTTACATTTTGTGCTGGGAGCCAGTGGTTCCGGAAAGAGCAAACGTACATATCAGTGGATGATTGGGGAAGCTTTGGCGCATCCTGAAAGACAGTATTTGATCTTGGTACCGGACCAGTATACCATGCAGATTCAAAAGCAGATGGTATTACTGCATCCAAACCATGCTATTATGAATATTGACGTGCTTAGCTTCAGCCGCCTGTATCACCGTGTGATGGAAGAGGTTGGGGGCGATCATCTGACGCCCTTAGACGACACCGGTAAGAACCTGATTTTGCGGGCGCTGGCCGGCAGCATGAAGGAGGAGCTGCCCGTTTTGGGGAAGCTTATGGACAGACATGGCTATATATCAGAGGTAAAGGGTATTATTTCAGAGCTGCAGCAGTACGGCATTTCTCCGGAGGGCATGGAAGTATTGATTGCCGGCAGTGCCGGCCGCAGAGGGCTGCAAGCCCGGTTAGAGGATGTGCAAAAGCTTTATAGGGCTTATGTAGCATTTCAACAGGGCAGTTACCGTACCGGAGAGAGCATGTATCCTGTTTTGACACAGAGGCTGCGGGAGTCTGCTTTTTTTCAGAATGTTACAGTATTTTTAGACGGTTTTACCGGTTTCACACCGGTGCAGATGCCTCTGGTACAGGAGATGATGGTGCTTGCAAAGGATATGTATGTGGCCATGACTATGGATGAGGAGCCTTCCCAGGTGACTGCAGAGCAGCAGCTTTTTTTTACCAGCGCCAAAAGCATCCGGGATCTGGAACGATTGGCGGAAGAGGCAAGGGTGCCTGTAGCACCGTATATCTGGTGTAAGGAGCAGAAACGATTCACAGAAAGTCCGATGCTGGCGCACTTTGAGAAATATTTGTTCCGGCAGAATGCTAAGGTATTTGAGGGAGCTTGTAAATGCCGTAAGAATTGGGAAAATTTGTGTAAGGATAGCGAAAATGCCTGCAAGAATGTCGATAAAACATGTAGAGATAGCGAGAATTCATGCAATGGTGTGAAGAAAGCATATGATGGCATCCGCCTGTGGCAGGCTTTGAATCCAAGGCAGGAAAGCTTTGCCCTGGCCAGAGAAATCAAGCGTCTGGTGCGTGAGGAAGGCTGCCAATATAGGGATATTGCAGTGATTTGCGGTGATATGGAGACTTACCGTTATCATTTGCAGGAGGCTCTTGGGCAGATGGATATCCCATATTTCGTGGATGCCAGCAGTAAGATTTTGCACAATCCTGCGATGGAGCTTTTGCAGGGACTTTTAGAAATGTTAGAGCGGGATTTTTCCTATGCCGGCGTGATGCGATATCTACGCAGCGGATTTAGTGGGCTCACCAGAGAAGAAGTGGATTTATTAGAGGTTTATTTGATAGAGACCGGGCTGAGAGGCCGGAAGGCCTTTTTGCGCCCTTTTATCCGAAAGGGGAAGGATTATTCTCTGGAGATGGTAAATAATTTAAGAGAAAAGCTTATGACAGAGCTTACGCCTTGCTTATTCACGAAGGAAGAAGCAGTGCGTGTATATATAGAACAGTTATATACGTTCCTGACAAGTCTCGGCGTGGAGCAGAAGCTTCATCATTACAGTGAGCAGTTTGAAGCCATGGGCGAGGCCGGCAGGGCCAGAGAGTATCGCCAGATTTATCGTAAGATGATGGATTTGTTTAATCAGATGGTGGTGCTTCTGGGGGATGAGGTACTTTCCTTAGAAAGCTTTAGTGAGATTTTGCGTGCCGGCTTTGAGGAGCTGCAGGTGGGTCTGATTCCTGCCAAGGTGGACCAGGTACTGATTGGTGATATGGAGCGTACCAGAATCAGTCAGGTGGAGGTGCTCTTTGTGGTGGGGGTAAATGACGTCAATATTCCGGGCAACAATACCAAGGGCGGCATGATTTCCGATATGGACAGAGAGTATCTGAACGGACTTGGTATGGAGCTGGCGCCAACCAGAAGGCAGCTGCAGTTCCGACAGCGGTTTTATTTGTATCAGCAGCTGACCAAACCGGCAAAGAGACTGTATTTGACATATGCCTTGACAGACAATGCAGAGAAGGAGCTGAGACCGTCTTATTTTATCGGCACAGTCAGAAAGCTATTCCCGATGCTGGAAGTGGCCAAGGTGTCTGCAGAGGGGATGCCGGAGCATGTGTCAGAGCTTTTAAGTCAGAGTACAGAGAAGCTTAGAAGGTATGCAGAGGGCAGCCTGAAGGAATATGAATGTCAGGAGCTTTATACCATGCTTTCCGTGCTGCAAAAGCATATGGGTTCCGGGGAGATTAACAGCTTCGTGGAGCGGGCCTTTTTTACAGGCGGCCGGGAGCGATTGGACGATGCCTTGGCAAGGTCCTTATACGGCAGTGTTTTGTATGGCAGCATCAGTCGTTTGGAACAGTATGCCGCTTGTCCCTACGGACATTTTCTGAAGTACGGCCTGGGGATTAAGGAACCACAGGAGTATATTTTGGAATCTGCGGATTTAGGTAATATTTTTCATGATGTGCTGGATGGATTTGGCAAGGATTTGGAGCAGGACGGTTATAGCTGGAAGGATTTTCCGGAGGAGTACGGTGACCTGAAAATCAGCCAGAGACTGGCTTATATCAAAGAGCAGTACGGTGACGAATTGTTATTGGACAAGGCGCGTAACGGATATGCTTTGTCACGGGCGGACCGTATTTTAAAACGCAGCATCAGAGTGCTCAAAAAGCATATGCAGGCAGGAGTTTTTAGTACCTATGGTCTGGAAATTAATTTTGATGTTTCCTGTGAGTGGAATGCTACCAGAGAGCTTATGATGAAGCTCAGAGGGCGCATTGACAGGCTGGATGTGGCCGCAGTGGAAGATGATATTTATGTAAAGGTTATTGATTATAAATCAGGCAATAAGCAGTTGGAGCTGGATTGCCTGTATGCAGGCCTGCAGATGCAGCTTTTGGTATATCTGGATACCGCTACTAAGATGTTAGAGGAGCGTTATTCGGCCAAAAAGGTACATCCGGCAGCTATGTTTTATTATCGTGTGGCGGACCCTGTGGTGAGCATGGAGGGCGCGGAGAATTTGGACCAGCTTCCGGAAGTACTTTTAAAGGAACAGCGAAGCCGCGGTTTGCTAAATGGTGATGAGACGGTGGTACATTTGTTAGACAGCGAGATAGAGAGCAGTTCCAATGTGATTCCACTGAATCTGAAAAAGGACGGGACACCGGGCAGAGGGTCCGGCGTGTGTTCCGAGGAGCAGTTCCAGCTGATGCGCAGGTTTATTCATCACAAGCTTTATGAGATGGGCAGTGAGATTATGTCCGGACATATAGAAAAGGCTCCTTATGTCCGAAGCCGTCAGGAGGAAGGCTGCACGTACTGTCCGTATAAGGGCGTATGCGGCTTTGATGAAAAACAATATGGTTATGAGAAGCGTCGCATCGAAGCACTATCAGAGGAAGAAGTGTGGGAGAGAATGCAGGAAGAACTTTCATCAGAGTAGAATACGGCGAGCAAGATATTGGAAAAGCGAAAAATGCAAGAAAATAATGCATTTTGCGTGTGAATTAGATGGCGAAATGACGAAAATGCAGGAAAAGTGTCAAAACATACATTTTCCATGAAGGCAGTGCCGACATCAGAAATGTATTGAGCTTATTTCATAATGGTGTGAAAGGCAAGTGCTGTCAGAAACACTTGTGAAAAGGTTAAGGAAAATGACAAGGAACAGGAGACTTGTATGGCGGTAACATTTACAACAGACCAGCAAAAGGTCATTGATACAAGGAACAAAAATATATTGGTATCTGCGGCTGCCGGAAGCGGTAAGACAGCCGTACTTGTGGAGCGCATTATCAGACGTATTACCGATGCGGAGCACCCGATAGATATTGACAGACTTTTGGTAGTGACCTTTACCAATGCAGCGGCAGCAGGTATGAAGGAGCGTATCAGCAATGCCATTCAGGCCAGACTTACGCAGGAGCCCGAAAACTTGCACTTGCAGAGACAGGCAGTTTTGGTGCATCAGGCGCAGATTACTACGATTCACAGTTTTTGCTTATATTTGATAAAGAATCACTTCGAAGCAATCGCATTGGAGCCGGACTTTTCTGTGGCAGACGAAGCTACGGTAAAGCTTTTGGCAGCGGAGGTGAAGGAGCAGGTATTGGAGGAGGCCTTTGCAAAGGGGCAGGAGGACTTTCTTTATATGGTGGAGTTCATTTGCCATAACGGCAGGGAAAGCGTGTTGGAAGATTACATGGACCAGCTTTATGCCAGAGCCATGAGCATGCCTTTCCCAAAGAAATGGCTTCTGGAGCGAAAGAAGGACTACGAGTTTCAGGATTTAGAGGAATTTACCGGCACTGATAGCGGCAAATATTTACTTTTGCATATCCGCGGACTTTTGCAAAGTTATCAGGAAGCTTATGGCAGATTGTATCAAATTGCCACAGAGCCTGACGGACCGTATATGTATGCGGATGTGCTGGAGGCGGAGCAGGAATATTTGGGCAAGGTATTGCGTCAGGATAGTTTGTCCGGTATTGGCAGTCTCTTGTCTAATATGGAATTTGCCAGACTGCCTGCGAAGAAGGATGACAGCGTGCATTCGGGCAAAAAGGAACGGGTCAAGGAGCTGCGTACTGTTTACAAAAAGGCTCTGCAAGGGCTTAGTGCACAATTTTTCGGAAAGAGTCCCCAGAGTATTGGGGTGGAAAATGCAGCCTGCAAGGCAGTGACGGAGGCTTTGGTGGAGCTTACTGTTACCTATATGGAGCGACTGGCAGCAGAGAAGCGTAAGAGAGGCATCATTGATTTCAATGATATGGAGCATATGGCGCTGCAGATTCTTTTAAAGGAGACTGAGGAAGGATATGAGCCTACAGAGATTGCTCGTAGTTATCAGGAATATTTCGAAGAAGTGATGGTAGATGAGTACCAGGACAGTAATATGGTTCAGGAATATCTGGTGACAGCAGTGTCAGGTACAGTTTTGGGCAAAAATAACCGCTTTATGGTAGGAGACGTGAAGCAAAGTATTTATAAATTCCGTCTTGCAAGGCCGGAACTGTTCATGGAGAAATACCATGCATATGCAGAGAAACGTGCCGAAGGGAATGCCTCGAAAAGTGACGAGGAATATGAAGAGAAAAGTATCGAGTGTGATGCAGAGAATAGTGCTGGAGGATATACAGACAAAAGTGACGTGAGAAAGGCGGAAATGTGCGCAGAAATCCGTACGGAGCTTGGAAATGACAAAAATGTCATATGTGCAGATGAGTCGTGTCACATGCAATTAAAAGACAAGTCAGACGCAATTGACGCAAAGAACGAAGGCCGGATGAGCATATCTGACGGGTGCGACGGCAGAGAGCGAACAGATGACAAAACTATCAATGAGGATGTTACAGCTTCGAACAGGAATATCAGAATTGATTTAAAGCAGAATTTTAGAAGCCGCACAGAGGTTTTGGCTGCGACAAACAGCATTTTCGAGAAGGTAATGCTGCCGGAGCTTGGTGGCATTGCTTATGATGAGCATGCAGCCCTGTACCCCGGAGCCCATTATCCGGAGGTACCGGGGATGGAGGCCGAGCTAATCGTTGCTACAGGCGATAAGCCGGAGCATTACGACAGTAAAGAGTGGGAGGCGTACTGTGTTTCTAAACGTATTAAAGAGCTGGTAAAAGAAGGGCAGATACTGGATGATACCGGGAAAGGTTTCAGACCGGTTACCTATGCAGACATCGTGCTGCTGTTTCGCAGTCCTTCCAGTTTCGAAGAGGCCTACAAGAAGGTTTTTGCCGAGCAGGGACTTCCCTTGTATATGACATCAGGCAGCGGATATTTTGATGCAGTGGAGATACAGAATATTGTAAAGCTTCTGCAAACCATAGAAAATCCGAGACTGGACATACCACTGTTTGGCGTGTGCACGTCTATTTTCGGCGGGATGAGTGAAAATCAATTAGCACAGGTGAAGGTATATTATAACGAACTTCTGAGAAACGGTCAGGCATCAGGCAAAAAAGGAGAACTCAGTCTTTATGATATGCTTTGTGCGTATGAGGCGGCATTTCCGGAAGAGGAAACCGGACAGGCTATTGCCCGCCTTCAGAAGCAATTGCGAAAATACCGTATACAGGCGGAGTATATGACGGTATCGGAGCTTATTTATGAAATATTAAAGGATTATCAATATCGGGAATATATGAGCGTACTGCCGGATGGGGCGAAGCGATTGTCTAATGTGTCCCTTTTATTAGAAAAAGCCGCAACCTTTGGCAATTGCAGTTATCAGGGGCTTTTTGCTTTTACTTCCTATATGAACCAGCTGCACAAGCAGTCCATTGATTACGGTGAGGCAGGACTTGCAGAGCATGGTGACGCGGTCCGGGTAATGAGTATTCATAAGAGTAAGGGCCTGGAGTTCCCGGTATGCATTGTGTGCGGCATGGGACAAAGCTATCAGATGCGCGACAAACAGCAGCTTCTTTTAATCGATAATGATATGGGGTTTGGCATGGATTATATTAATCCGACCCTTCGCTCCAAGAATAAAACCTTGCGTAAAAATGTAATTGCCTTAAAAATGGGGCAGGAAATTTTGGCAGAGGAGCAGCGTATTTTATATGTAGCCATGACCAGAGCAAAGGAAAAACTGATTATGGTGGGGTACAAGGAGCAGCTTGAAGAAGGAACAGCGGCGTTATCGAGTGTAACATGTGTGGATTGCAGCGTTGTGAAAACCCGTATGCTGCCGGATGTGCTGACTGCCAGGTCTTATTTGGATTTGTGCCTGCTGGCAAGAGACAGCGAGAGTCCGATTGAACTGAGGACCGTGACGACTGAGGACTATGTGACAGCGGAAATCGTGGAAACTGTGACCAGAGAAGAGCGTAAGGATTTATTGGTTTCTCAGCTTGACTTGGAAACTGAGGGAAAGTTGAGGGATGTTGGACTGACCGCGAAATACAAGGGAGAAGCGAAGGACATAGAGTTGAACCCGAAACTCACTGGCCATTTTGGGGTGTCCCAATCATTATCAGAGGCTTACGAGCAGCGTTTTGGGTACCAATATCCACATGCAAATTTAAAGGATTTATACAGTAAAACCAGTGTATCTGAGTTAAAAAAAGCTGCTATTGCAGAAGAGCAGGAAGCTGTTTTCGATGCCTTCGAAAAAGCCAATGAGGAAGAAATCATTCCATATATTCCTGATTTTATGAAGGAAAAAACTGAGGTAAAGGGTGCGGAACGAGGTACAGCATATCACCGGGTTATGGAACTTTTAGACTTTACCAATGCACCG
>JAFTXF010000009.1 GCA_017461685.1 Lachnospiraceae bacterium | reverse complement strand
TTTCGATGGCACGTTTAAAAAGTGCTGACATATTGTTAAACTGCTGCTTGGTGTCATCCTCCCACACCCAGCAATTTAAATCGCCTGCATGATAAATGCGCTTTCCGCCCACATTCAGCAAAAAAGCCACACCCTGGTCTGTAGATTTAATGGTTTCCAAAATAATGTAATCGCTGCCGCCGGCATCGGACAGAGGAATCACACGCCGCGTACCGGCCTGTACACTTGTAATTCTATTGAGAATAAAGGACCTGGTCATCTTGTACTCTCCGGCCAATTCTTCTGTAAGATTTATGTCATGAGATAAGAAAAACTGTATATTTTTGTATTTCTTTGCCAATGCAAAAATTGCAGTATTGTAATGATCCGAATGAGCATGTGATACAAATACGATAAATGGCTTCTCACAGTCCAATTCCGGAATATCACCCTCGTAATAGTCAAACAGTAAATTTGCAATCTCTGTCTCTACAAGGAAACCGCTATGTCCGATATACGTAACTTTCATAACATCCTCCTATGTCCATAAAAAGTATTATTCCCAGTCTACTAAAGAATGCTCAATGGTTTTGTCCCGAAGCATTAACTCCTTTACAGCCTCTGCAGCAGAAAGTCCTTCAAAAAGCACTTCATTTATCTTTTCGATAATCGGCAAAGACACCTGGTATTTGCGTCCTAAAGCAATGGCAGCCTTGGCAGAATATACACCTTCTACTACCATTTTCACCTCATCCATGGCCTCCTGATAACTATACCCCTGCCCAATCAGATAGCCGGCACGGCGGTTTCTGGAATGCTTGGAAGCACAGGTAACAATCAGGTCACCGATTCCTGTAAGCCCTGAGAAGGTCTCATACTTGCCTCCCATGGCCGTTCCCAGTCTGGCAATTTCGGCCATGCCGCGGGTAATCAGAGCCGCCTTGGTATTATCGCCGTAGCCCAGTCCGTCTGCCGCACCTGCTGCCAGTGCAACCACGTTTTTCAGAGCACCGCCCAGCTCTATGCCAATCATGTCAGAGCTGATGTACACACGGAATCTATTATTCATAAAGATATTTTGTAAATAAGCGGCCGTTACCTGAGTCTTGGCACCTACCACAATAGTGGTCGGGATACCGCGTCCTACCTCCTCTGCATGAGACGGACCGGACATTACTGCCACATCAGCTCCCGGTATCTCCTCTGCAATAACCTCTGTCATGGTAAGCAGCGTATTCTCCTCAATACCCTTGGCCACATCTACAAAAATCTGACCTTCCGCCGCAAAAGGCGCACATTTACGGGCAGTAGAACGAATCACCGTAGATGGCACCGCAAGAACCACTACCTCCATTCCTCTGACTGCTTCTTCCAGGTCACCGGTAATGTGTATACGCTCAGACACCTTTACACCGGGCAGCTTCTCTTTCTGCTCGTGCTCTTCTTTCAGCATATTTATTTCACTTTCCAGAAAAGACCAAAGGGTTACCTCGTGTCCGTTCTGTTCCAGTAATACAGCCAAGGCAGTTCCCCAACTGCCGGCACCAATCACACTGACTTTCGCCATTCTAACTCGCTTTCCTTTCTTTCATTCCTGGGTAATTACGGAATTGAGTATGGAGCCGCCCGGACTGAAATATATTTCGTCTCAGGGCGCGCTCTCGCTCCATGAAAAACGCAGCGGTACTAAGTTCAGACTGCGGCTCAAAGCGCCTTGCTTCACTAAGGACCGGCGCTTTTCAAGGGCCCTGTGCCGAAATATATTTCAGTCCGGGCGGCTCCATACTCAATTCCGTAATTACTTATTCTTCTTACTTCCTGTTTTTCTTACTTAGGTAGGTTTTGCTCTCGGTTCCTGACAGCAGGCGTTTGATATTCGCCCAGTGTCTTGCATAGGCCATCACGGCCAGCAGGAAGGATATTATCATAATTTCAGCAATCTGCGCTCCGGTAAGTGCGCCTAAGGCACCGGAAAAGCACAGTACTGCCATAGTGATATTAAATACTGCGTATACTATCAAAGACATCAGGGATACATAATGGGTGAGCAAAAAGATAACTACCGCTGTTATCAGACATACCACTAACATCCACGGATGAAAAAAGGCAATTAAGCCGGCCGTACAGGCCATGCCCTTTCCACCCTTAAAGCCCAGTAAAGCCGGGAAATTATGACCCAACATAGCGCCTGCTGCCGCATACAGCGTCAGTATATGAATGGCATCCCCAAAGCGCTCTCCAAACAGTGCTCTTGCAATCCACATGGCAATCGCACACTTTAATACATCACCGATAAATACAATGGCGCCTGCCTTTCTGCCCAACACACGCAGGGTATTGGTAGTGCCTGCATTACCGCTGCCATGCTCTCTGATATCAATACCGTTTATTTTGCCCAAAACATAGGCAGTCTGAAAATTACCGAGCACATAACCGATTATTAAGCAAATAATTCGTTCCATTTCTTACTGTTCCTTTTCTTTACGCTCTCTAATAATAAAACGAAGCGGTGTCCCTTTAAAGCCAAAGGCCTCTCTGATCTGATTTTCAATATATCTGGTATAAGAAAAATGCATTAATTCCTTATCATTTACAAAAATAACAAAGGTAGGCGGCTTTACGGAAACCTGTGTAATATAGTACAAACGTAAACGCTTTCCCTTATCTGCAGGCGGCTGCTGCATCGCTACCGCTTCTGTCATAATCTCATTTAACACACCGGTTGCAACGCGAAGCGCATGATTCTCAGCCACGATGTCAATGGTCTCATACAGCTTACCGATACGCTGTCCGGTGAGTGCAGAAATAAAAATAATCTCTGCATATGGAATAAAAGACAAAGTCTGACGGATTTTCTCCGTAAAACGGTAAATGGTCTTGTCATCCTTTTCGATAGCATCCCATTTATTCACCGCTATGATAACCGCCTTGCCTCTTTCATGGGCAATACCGATAATCTTGGCATCCTGCTCCGTAACACCTTCCTTAGCGTCAATCAAAAGCACTGCAACATCCGCACGCTCTACGGCAGAAACAGTACGGATAATCATAAAACGCTCTAATTCCTCTTTAATCTTATTCTTACGGCGAAGACCTGCAGTGTCAATAAATACATATTCCTTACCGTTGTAGGTAACCTCTGTATCTACGGCGTCACGGGTCGTACCTGCAATATCAGACACAATCAGTCTGTTCTCACCCAGCAATTTATTAATCAAAGAAGACTTACCTACATTCGGCTTACCCACAATGGCAACCTTTATGCGGTCATCCTCTTCCTCCTCATCACTGCCTTCCGGGAAATAAGACACCACTTCGTCTAACATATCACCGATACCCATACGGTTTACGGAAGAAATCGGATGCGGGTCACCGATACCCAGATTATAAAACTCGTAGACGTCAGCCATCATTTTATCAAAGCTGTCTACTTTATTGACCACCAATACAACCGGCTTGTGGGAGCGGCGCAGCATATCTGCTACCTTGGAATCTGCATCCACAAGGCCCTGCTTTACATCCACCATAAACATAATCACATCCGCAGTCTCAATAGCAATCTCTGCCTGCTCTCTCATCTGGGACAAAATCACGTCACTGCTGTCCGGCTCGATACCGCCGGTATCCACTAATGTAAAATTATAATTTAACCAGGTAACGTCGGCATATATTCTGTCTCTGGTAATACCCGGCGTATCCTTTACGATGGAAATATTTTCTCCTGCCATTACATTGAACAGAGTGGACTTACCTACATTCGGTCTGCCAACCACTGCTACAATCGGCTTACTTTTCTTTTTTGCCATAATTTCCTCACTTCTATACTGCTTCTTTTGCGTCTGTTATACTACTTCTGTTTCGTCTGCTATATTGCTTCTGTTTCGCATGCTGTACTGAATCTGTTCCGCCTGCTATGTTGCTTGTTATATCGCTTCATATTATTCTGTCCGGGCAGCAGGTGCCAGTACATCATGGTCCAAACCCAACATACAGCTTACAAGGTCATAACCATTTGATTTTACAATATTCAGCGGAACTTGTAAAGTGTTTTGCACGTCACTGACAGTCAAATCATCCAAAAATACCTCCTCGCCGCTGCGTAAAACATTTTCCGGAAGGTACAGTGTTTCTCCCAAAGCCCTGTCCTTTAACTGCTTCACAATATCCTGACCTGTCAAAAGTCCGGATACAGTAATCATCTCTCCGAAAAACTCATTGGTAATATCATAAACATGTACCGTAAGTCCCTCGCAAAGGGTCATAACCTGCTCTGCGAAGCGCTTGATGTAGGGATATGCCAGCTTGCCGGTAGCCATGGAGATTTCACGTTTACAGCTGCACGGCAGAATACCCTTTTCCTTGGCAATTGCCAGTGCATCCTCCACCTCGTCTATCAGCATACGCAGCATGCCTACGCCATTTTCATATTGAATATATCCGTCGTAATTGTCTGCCTCAGGCAGCTCTTCCTCTGCCAGAATATACCACTCATCGGAGGCATGAATAAAGTGGAGACCATACTCAGGAAATAACTTTTCCTGCCACTTATGGATGATTGCCAATACCTCCCTGGCATCTTCCTTTGTAAACGGCTCCAGTGGATATAAGCCTTCACGGTGTTTGGATAACCCTACAGGCACTACAGACACACTCTCTAACTGTGGCAGATATTTACTCAGATCAGAGATACTGCGCTCTAACTCTGCCCCGTCGTTGATGCCTTTACAAAGCACAATCTGACCGTTCATATAAACGCCGCTTTCGTAAAGCTTATCTACCTTCTTCAGTGCTTCTCCGGCCTGACGGTTGTTTAACATCTTACAGCGAAGTAACGGATTGGTAGTCTGGAAGGAAATATTGATCGGCGACAGATTATATCGGATAATCCGGTCAATATCGTGGTCTGACATATTGGTAAGGGTCACGTAATTGCCCTGCAGAAAAGACAGTCTGCTGTCGTCATCCTTAAAATATAGTGTCTTCCTCATTCCCTTCGGCATCTGGTCAATAAAGCAGAAAATACACCGGTTGTGGCAGGAACGGTAATTATCCATGAGCCCGTTTTCAAATTCAATACCCAGGTCTTCATCAAATTCCTTGTCCACCTCTAAAAGCCACTGCTCTCCGTCAGGCTTCTCTATCAGCACCTCAATATAATCATCCTGCACTAAAAACTGATAGTCAAAAATATCCTCTATATCCGTATCGGAAATCTGCAAAAGCTTATCTCCGGGTTCTATTCCCATCTCCTCTGCAATGCTCCCCGGCAGTATTTTCTTAATAATATGGTCTGTTTTTTTCTTCATAATGTGTTTCCCAGTCATTTTCTGTAATTGATTTTGTGCTATTTTCCAGTGTTAAGACGATTCTTTACCTGCAAAATAATGTTTTTTCTTATATCTTACCCTAAATTTCTTGACGTGTCACTAGGTAATGTTTTAAAATATTAATGATTTTAAATATATTTCTTACTCAACTGGAGGTTATCATGCCAAATTTACATGAATTGGAAAATGCAATGCCCGTAGCGCCACTCGGTGTTATTGCATTAGAATCTATGAAAGAAATGGGACAGCGCATCGATAAATACATTGTCAATCAGCGTCATAGTGTCCCAAGTGCCTTTTCAACAGACCCTGCTTTCGGTGGATATCTCAAGGATTCCTATCTGATTAAACACGCTAATCCTCGTTTCGGCAGTGGCGAAGGCAAGGGCGAGATTATGGAAAGCGTGCGCGGCAAGGACTTATACATTTTAGTAGACGTTTGTAACCACTCCCTTACCTACAAGATGAACGGTTACACAAATTACATGTCTCCGGATGCCCACTATCAGGATTTAAAGCGTGTTATCGCTGCATGCTCCGGTCATGCTCACCGCATCAATGTTATCATGCCTTTTATGTACGAGAGCAGACAGCATCACCGCTCCGGCATTGAATCCCTAGACTGTGCATACGCTTTGGAAGAAATGCACGAAATGGGTGTCTCCAATATCATTACCTTTGACGCACATGATCCCCGTGTACAGAATTCCGTGCCTCTTTGCGGCTTTGACAATTATCAGCCCTTTGCCCAGTTTATTCAGGCACTGATTCAGGACGAAAAGGATTTAATCATCGATAAGGAACACACACTGGTAATCTCCCCGGATGAAGGAGCTTTAGACCGCGCTATCTACTTTGCTACTGTTATGGGCGTAGATACCGGTATGTTCTACAAGCGCCGTGACTACTCCACTATCGTAAATGGCAAAAACCCAATCGTTGCACATGAATTCCTTGGCAGTGACATTACAGGCAAGGATATCATCATTATCGACGATATGATTTCCTCCGGCGAAAGTATGATTGATACGGCACGCCAGTTAAAGGGCATGGGTGCAAAGCGCGTATTCATCTGCTGTACCTTCGGTTTATTTACCAATGGACTGGAAGTATTTGACAAGTGTTACGCAGCCGGTCACTTTGACAGAGTCATCACTACCAACCTGACATATCTCCCGCCTGAGCTCAAGGACAGAGAATATTTCTCCTGTGCAGATATGTGCGAATTTACAGCCAATATTATCGACTTTATGAACCATTCCGTATCTATGTCCAATGTGATTGAGCCTGCGGAAAATATCCGTGCCGTACTTGCAGAGTATAATAAACACGGCAAATAGGCTGTTTGTCTGCTGTGCTATTTGTTGATTCATTCCTAATTACAAGGGGCCGTATGTTCCGTCAGTTTATAGAAGCTTGCAGACAAAACCATGCAATCCTTCTATACCTTCCGGAACCTACGGCTCCTTACTATTATCTCTCAATATTCGTTTGCGAAACCTGATGGCTGCCGGCGGATTTCAGTTCGTATGCCTACTTTGCAAAAAAAGCTACTGCGATAGCTCCCGGCCCGGCATGGGTACCTATCGTGCTGCCGATGGTGCTGACCGGCAGTTCATACCCAAACGGCTCGTAAATTTCCTTACTGTCTTCCACATACTTTTTCAACAGTTCATCGGACAAACCGGTGTATGCCAGTATACATGCTTTGGAATAATCAATATTCAGCTTTTTCGTATATTCGCGAAGCTGATTCTGACCGTTTTTGGAGCCTCTTGCCTTACCAAGGGTTGCAATTACGCCGTTCTCAATGGCAATAACCGGCTTAATGGACAATATACCGCCTGCCATAGCTGCGGCACCGGAAATACGTCCCCCTTTTCTTAAATACTCCAGCGTATCCAAAAGAGCAATCAACCTAACCTTCTTCTTCTCTGTTTCTAAAACTCCGGCAATTTCCCCGGCACTTTTTCCTTCCTCACGAAGCTGCACTGCCAGCTCGATTAATAGCTGCTCACCTACGGCAACATTCTCACTGTCCACAATAGTAATAATATCTTCGTAGCCATCCACTGCTATATTGGCGCTATGATAGCATCCTGATAACTTAGAAGAAATCGTAATGCAAACCGCTGTATCACCGGCTTCCTTTACCTTCTTAAAAACTTCCTCATAGTCATAAGGTGAAATCTGACTGGTGGTAGGATGTACGTCTGATTCAATCAATTTTTCATAAAATTCCCGGTGTGACAGATTCACTCCGTCCAAAAATTCTTCCTCACCGAAAATAGTTTTTAGCGGCAAAACCTCAACACCCAATTTGGCAGCTCTGTCTGACGTAATATCACTGGCAGAGTCTATAATAATTCTTACACTCATTTTTTAACCTCACATTGCTTTTTGCACTTTTTTCACAGCTCATTTGACACTGTCTGTTTATGATCCGGCTGTAGGCTCAGACTGTCCACCGCTTCCACTGCTTCCACAAGAAGTTCGGTCAAGTTCCTGACCTTCTCTTCTCCCAGAGTCATGCAAACTGAATGCACAATCGTCATAACCTTTTCATGCTCCCCTAAATAAACAGGTAACATCTCCTCACGAAGCTTTAAATAAACCTTTCGCTTGTCCTGTTCACTGCGGGTTCTCTCAATCAGGCCCTTATCTTCCATAGCGGTCAGAACTTTGTTTAATTGAGATTTTAAAAGCTTCGTGCGTTTTCCCAAATCTGTAGCAGTCAACATTCCCACACCGGTCTGCATACTACGGTACAGAATGCTGCAAACTACGATTTCATTAAAAGAAAGACCGGTAACAATGCGATTGCCGCGAATATTCATAGCCATATCTATCCATGCACCTATCAATGCTTCTTCTACATTTTTATCCATGCCTTCCTCCTTTAGTTCACTTTGTTAACTGTTCACTTTTTGAACAATTTAAATTATATACATTTTGCATATTATTGTCAATATAAAGTTTAAAAAGTACA
>JAFTXF010000008.1 GCA_017461685.1 Lachnospiraceae bacterium | reverse complement strand
TTACCTTCCTGAATCAAATCCAGGAATAACATACCACGGCCTACATAACGCTTTGCAATACTTACTACCAGACGAAGGTTCGCCTCTGCCAGACGCTTTCTTGCATCCGGATCAACATCCTCCATAAGCCTTGCCAGATCAATTTACTCTTCCGCAGTTAACAGAGGTACTTTACCGATTTCTTTCAGATACATTCTGACCGGATCCTCGATGCTGACACCATCCGGCACGGATAAGTCGATATTTTCGATATCAACGTCCTCTTCAACGCTTAACAAAAGGTCATCATCAATCGGAGGTAGATCATCATCATCGGTAATGCGTAATACGTCAATGCCGGTTTTCTCTAACGTAGTAACCAAACGGTCAATCTGATCCAGAGAAAGATTGAGTTCTGCCATATACTCCACTACTTCGTTATATTCTAACGTTTTATTTTTCTTTGATCTGCCTAATTCTAAAAGCCCTTTTACCTTTTCTTCGTATTTTGCCAACATGTTCTCTTCCATTATGGTTCCATCCTTCCATTATTAAGTAGTATGAGCTTATGAAAGTAAAATATGTACTTTTGCAAGCTCTTCTAACGCTCTTTTCCCGTCTATTACCTGCTGCAGGGCACGCACATCAGTGCCAAGCTTGGCTGTATAGTACTCGTAGCTGTTTTTCTTCACTGCATAAACAATATCCCGCAATGCTTTTTCCTTGTCCTGTTTGGTCTCTATGCCCTCTAACTTGGTGTGGAACACACTTGCCACCTCCCGCTGCTCCTCTTCTTCGGTAAACCGCGACAGAATCGCAGCCGGATCATATCGACCTGCTGCCAGGTCTGCAAACAAAAGCTCCGCAACCCGACCGTAAAGCTCCTCCGTAAAATCAGAAGGCTTAATATATCTGGCTATCTGCCGGTAAATCTCCGGCTCATCTGTCAGCCACGTCAGAAGCATGCGCTGGGTACGCTTTTTGTGATCCTCTGCCGTCTGCTTTTTCTGAATGCCTGATTTCGGCTTGTCCACCGGCTTGGCAAACCCCGTCTGGGCTGCGTATTGATTCACCAGCTTGCGTAAATTTTCAAAACCGATGTGATACTCGGCGGCAACAGCCTGAATATAATTCTCTCGCTCTACTTCTATCTCAAAGCTGCACAGCTTGCGGGCAATTTCCTTGTGGAACTTCGTCTTGTCCTCCGGGTCCTCCAGATTGTACTCCCGCTTCAGCATACGAATCTCAAACATAAAACTGTTCTCCGCCTGCCTGATACGCTCTGCAAAGGCCTCCTTGCCCAGATGCTTCATAAATTCGTCCGGGTCCTTATAAGGCTCCAGATTAATAATCCTGCCCGTAAGGCCTGCCTCCTTTAAGATCTCCAGCGCTCTAAGGGCCGCTTTGGTACCGGCGCCGTCACTGTCGTAGCTGAGTAACACCTCATCCGTGTAACGTCTGATTAAATTGGCCTGTCCGGAAGTAAATGCGGTGCCCAGACTGGCAATGGCCTGAGTAAAGCCTGCCTGATGCATGGCAATGACATCCATATAGCCCTCGCACAGGATAAAATTCCCGGCTCTGCTGGTTCGCGCAAAATTCAGTCCATACAGATTGCGGCTCTTATCAAACACCGCAGTTTCCGGGCTGTTCAGATACTTGGGTGTTCCCTCTCCCATGACACGTCCGCCAAAGCCGATGACCTTGTGATTGATATCCTGTATCGGAAACATGACGCGGTTCCAAAATTTATCGTGGAGACCGTAGCGCTCATCAAAGGCGGAAACACCTGCCTCCACCAGTAATTCATCACTGTAGCCCTTGTTCTGTAAATACTTTGTCAGATCATTGGAGGTCTTCATGGCAAAGCCCAAGCCAAACTTCTTCATGGTCTCATCAGAAAGCCCTCGCTCAGCAAAATACCGGTAGCCAATCTGCCCTCGCTCGGAACGCAGCTGGTAATAAAAGTACTTGGCCGCCTCTTTATTAATCTCCATAAGCTTGGCTCTTTTAGATTGTTTCTCCTTTGCTTCCTGATTATACTCCATCTCCGGAAGCTTTATACCTGCACGGTCTGCCAAGACCTTGACCGCCTCCGGAAATGTATAATTCTCGTAATTCATCACAAAGCTGATAACATTGCCTCCTGCACCGCATCCAAAGCAATAGTAAATCTGCTTGTGCCCGGAAACGGAAAAGGATGGGCTCTTCTCATTATGAAAGGGACACAGTCCGAAATAGGAGCTGCCCTTTTTTTGTATCTTGACGTAGCTGCCCACCACGTCCACTATGTCGTTTTTGGTCCTAACTTCTTCTATGATTTCATCAGGATAATACATGAAGCTTCTTCCTTTTCTGTTCTTAACCCTGCCAGGACTTCGGAATGTAGAGGGATTCAAAGGTTGCAATAGCAAACTTATCACTCATAGAAGCGATGTAGTCACATACCACAATCTCCTTCGGCGTTCCTTTCTCCAATAACATCAAAAAGTCTTCAGGCAGTAAAGTTAAATCGTTATAATAATACTTGTATAAGGTCTGAATCAGTCGAATGGCCTTGCCCTCTTCGCCCTTGACAGCCTGATTTTCATAAACCTCTTCAAATAAAAACTTACGCAAATTCATCATGGCATTCCAGACCTCAGGAGACATCTTCACCGTGGGCTCGTCCTGAGACTGGGTAACAATATCATGAATCATATGATTCAAGCGCTCTCCGGTAGTCTCCCCCAATACCTGCCGAATCTCTATCGGCACGTCCTGCTCGTTTAAAATGCCTCCCCGGATGGCATCATCCATATCGTGATGTATGTAGGCAATCTTGTCGGAAAGACGTACAATCTGCCCCTCTAACGTCACCGGCATCCCTGCCGTCTGATGATTGCGGATGCCGTCCCTGACCTCAAAGCTTAAATTCAGCCCCTGGCCATCCTTCTCTAAAATCTCCACCAGCCGCACACTCTGCTCACTGTGTTCAAAAGGATATGGAGAAATCTCATTTAACGCCCGCTCTCCGGCGTGACCGAAAGGCGTATGCCCCAAATCATGCCCCAATGCAATAGCCTCTACTAAATCCTCATTCAACCGAAGGGCCTTGGCAATGGTGCGGGCATTCTGACTAACCTCCAGCGTATGGGTCAGACGGGTACGGTAATGGTCCCCATTGGGTGTCAGAAACACCTGGGTCTTATCCTTCAGACGTCTGAACGCCTTGGAATGCAAAATACGGTCTCTGTCCCTCTGATAAATAGGCCGGATATCGCAAGGCTTCTCATACCGGTCCCTGCCCCTGCTCTCGCTGCTCAAGGCCGCAAAAGGACTCAAATACTCCTTCTCCCTCTGCTCTAAACTTTCTCGAATAAGCTTGTGTTCCATACGTGCAAACACCTCCTGACCGAAAACCAAATCCCTGATACATCATAATGAATCCGCTATATAATTCTTTTTCTGCGTTTGTCCCCTAAAATCCTTTTTTTCAGGCAAATTCACCCTGCAAAACTAACGATAACAGGCACCATCACCACCGTCATAATACCTGTGACTACGATAGCAAGACTGCTCATGGCACCCTGCACTTCGCCAATCTCCAAAGCCTTGCTGGTCCCGATAGCATGAGAACCGGCTCCCAGACCTAATCCGAAAGCAACCGGATTGTCCACCTTTACAAGACGTAAAACAGCCGGACCTACTACAGCACCCATAATTCCTGCCACCAAGACACCGATAATGGTTACACCCTGAATGCCTCCCAGCTCTTCGGTAATACCAAGGGCAATGGCTGTAGTAACACTCTTACTCATCAGAGAATTCCGCAAAATATCCTCCACACCAAGCACCTTGGCCATGACAATCATGGTCGCCGCATGGGCAATGCAGCCACAGGCAATACTGATAAGCACTGCTGCAATATTTTCCTTCAACACGCGCAGCTGCCGATATAGCGGCACTGCCAGACACACCGTTAACGGTGTAAGAAAATTGCCTATTAACCGGGCTCCCTGCTCATAGGTCTCATAAGGAATGCCTGTCACGGTCAAAAATACAATAATTACAATCATGGAAACCAACAATGGATTTAATAAAGTAATCTTTGACTTTTTCTGCAATAGCAACGCCATCTGATATACAAAAATGGTCAAAAAAACACCAAAAAAGATAGAATTTGATAAATATTCCTGCATTACTGCTCCTCCTTTTTATTTTTGCGCATCAGCTTGATCACCAATTGCGCAACGATACCTGTTACTGCCGTCACCACTGCCGTAGAAACTACACACATAATAAATAGCTGCACAATGCTGCCCTTCATAACATCCAGATTAGCCATCAGGCTGACCGAAGACGGCAGAAAGAAAACCGCCATGACACTGATTAAAAAATCCGCTGTCTCCTCAATCATCTCCAGCTTCACAACCCTGGTCATCAGCAGCACAACCATCAACACCAG
>JAFTXF010000079.1 GCA_017461685.1 Lachnospiraceae bacterium | reverse complement strand
ACTGTCTGACAGAAGCTCTTGGTATGGGCTTAAAGGGTAATGGTACCATTCCGGCTGTTTATTCCGAACGTATCCGTCTGGCAAAGCATGCGGGTATGCAGATTATGGAATTAGTGGAAAAGGATATCAGACCCCTTGACATTATGACTGAGAAGGCTTTTATGAATGCTTTAATGGTTGATATGGCACTTGGATGCTCTACCAACTCCATGCTTCACTTACCGGCTATTGCTCATGAAGCAGGTGTGGAACTGAATCTGGATATTGCCAATGAACTTTCTGCAAAGACACCGAATCTGTGCCACCTGGCTCCTGCAGGTCCTACTTATATGGAGGATTTGAATGAAGCCGGCGGTGTGTATGCCGTTATGAAGGAGCTGACCAAGCTTGATTTATTACATACAGATTTAATTACCTGTACCGGTAAGACCATAGCAGAAAATATTGAACATGCATACAATTTAAATCCTGAGGTTATCAGACCGGTAGAAAATCCTTATTCTGCAACCGGCGGTATCGCAGTGCTGAAGGGTAATTTGGCTCCGGACGGCGGTGTAGTAAAGCGTAGTGCCGTAGTACCGGAAATGATGGTTCATACAGGCCCGGCCAGAGTATTTGACTGCGAAGAAGATGCTATTGCAGCCATCAAGGGCGGCAAGATTGTAGCAGGTGATGTAGTTGTTATCCGCTATGAAGGTCCTAAGGGCGGTCCCGGTATGCGTGAGATGTTAAATCCTACGTCTGCAATTGCAGGTATGGGTCTTGGCAGCAGTGTTGCTTTGATTACAGACGGTCGCTTCTCCGGCGCTTCCCGTGGTGCTTCCATCGGACATGTTTCTCCGGAAGCAGCAGTAGGCGGTCCGATTGCGCTGGTAGAAGAAGGCGATATGATCAGTATTGATATTCCTGCCAACACCCTGAATGTACTTCTTTCTGATGAAGAATGGGAAGAACGCCGCAAGAACTTTGTACCGAAGCCGGAGAAGGAAGTGACCGGTTATCTGAAGAGATACCGTTCTCTGGTTACCAGCGGCAATCGTGGTGCGATTTTGGAAGTAAAATAAAAGAACGTGAGGAAATTTTATGCAGTTAAACGGTTCACAAATCATTGTAGAATGCTTAAAGGAGCAGGGCGTAGATACAGTTTTCGGTTACCCGGGCGGTACCATTTTAAATGTATACGACGAGCTCTACAAGCATCCTGAAATCAAACATATATTAACCAGTCATGAACAGGGCGCCAGCCACGCTGCTGACGGTTATGCCAGAGCTACCGGCAGAGTCGGTGTTTGTCTGGCGACCTCCGGTCCGGGTGCCACGAATCTGGTAACCGGTATCGCTACAGCGTACATGGACTCCATTCCGGTTGTTGCCATTACTTGTAACGTAGGTGTAAGCCTGCTTGGCAAGGACTCTTTCCAGGAGGTGGATATTGCAGGTGTAACCATGCCGATTACCAAGCACAGCTACATTGTAAAGGATATTCATAATCTTGCAGATACCATCCGAAAAGCTTTTTATATTGCAAAAAGCGGCAGACCGGGGCCTGTTTTGGTAGACGTGACCAAGGACGTGACCGCAGCCCTTTGTGAATACACCTACAAAGAGCCGTTAAAGGCAGGCAGAAAAGCGGATTATTCCAAGGAGCAGGTGGCAAATGTTTTAGAGATTATCAAAGCATCAAAGAAGCCTTTTGTGCTGGTAGGCGGCGGTGCTATTACCTCAGGTGCAAGTGAAGAGGTTCGTCAGTTCGTAAAACTGGTGGATGCGCCGGTATGCGATACACTGATGGGAAAAGGTGCTGTAGACGGTCATTGTGAGGAATATACCGGTATGATCGGTATGCACGGTACCAAAGCATCTAACTATGGTGTTACCGAATGCGACTGCCTGATTGTTTTGGGCGCACGTTTCTCTGATCGTGTGGTTGGTAATGCAAAGAGCTTTGCATCAAAGGCCAAGATCATTCACATTGATGTGGATGCTGCGGAAATCAATAAAAATATTATGGCATATGCCTCTGTAGTAGGAGATTTAAAGCTTGTTTTAACAGACCTGGTTGCCGGTTTAGAGCAGCAGAAGCATGCAGAATGGAAGGCTCATATTGCAGAACTGAAGGCAAAATATCCTTTGAAATATGATGAAGGTATTTTAAGCTGTCCGTATGTTATGGAGACTATCGATAAAGTAACAGAAGGGGAAGCAATCATTACCACAGATGTAGGACAGCACCAGATGTGGGCAGCCCAGTATTATACCTATTCCAAGCCACGCACCTTCCTTTCCAGCGGTGGATTGGGTACCATGGGCTACGGTTTAGGTGCTTGTATCGGTGCCAAAATGGGACAGCCGGATAAGCTTTGCATCAATATCGCAGGCGACGGATGCTTCCGTATGAATATGAACGAGCTTGCAACAGCCAGCAGATATGGTATTCCTGTGATTCAGGTAGTTATTAACAATCATGTACTTGGTATGGTTAGACAGTGGCAGACCCTTTTCTACGGTCAGCGTTACAGTCAGACTGTTCTGGATGATAAGGTTGATTTCTGCAAGGTTGCCGAAGGTCTTGGCTGTGAAGCCATCCGTGTGACCAGCTGCGAAGAGGTGGAACCTGCAATCCGCAAGGCCATTTCCTTACAGGCACCTGTTTTGATTGAGTGCATGATTCCGGAGGACGATAAAGTATTCCCTATGGTACCTGCCGGCGCACCGATCAGCGAGGCATTTGACGGAGATGATTTATCCAAAAAGAATCAGAAATAAATAAAGGCTATTATCGTGAATAAAATAATCAAAAAACTATTATTCATAGTGGCGATACCCTGTGTCCTTCTGGCTGCAGGGTATTTTGCCCTACTACAGTATTACCGGAATAATATTCCTTACGGCACGTGGATTAACGGGATTTACTGTACCGGACTGACTTATGAGGAAGCGGCAGAGAAGCTGGCCGGACAGAATGACAGTACGGTAGCTTTGGACGTGATTGATATCGAGGGCAGGGTGCATCATTTGACACCTGCTCCGGAAAATTACACCCTTTCATATTGGGAGGGGCTGGAAAAGACAGTTGCTTTTTATGGTGCCAAGGGGCTATTCGCGGAGAAAAATATTACTCAGCCCGCTACCGTTCGAATCAAACCGGATAAATGGGATACATATATCGAAACGCTGGAGCTTTTCCGGACAGAAGAAGTGATTACCCGTATGACGATTACAGATAGTGAGGACGGTTACCGGCTCATCGATGCCTATGAAAATGTATTGGACAGAGAAAAAGCCTCGCAGGTCATCTATGAGGCAATAGAAGCAGGTGAGAAACAGATCTCTCTGGCGGAAGCCGGCTGCTATTATACACCGTCATACAGTGCGGCGGACAAGGAAATAATCGCAGAATATGAGGCACTGCAGAGTTTTTGCCACAGAATGCATATGGAGTTAACGATTCAGGGCGAAGCAGTCTATATCGTGGATGCTTCCGTTCTGAAAGACTGGATTTTGTTTGATAGTCAGGGGGAATATGCCTATGACAAGGGCATAGAACTTATGCTGGATGAGTCCAAGGTCAAGGAATATGCAGAAAGCGTTGCAGAGGAAGTGACGACGTATTGGGGAAAGCCCTGGCGGTTTACCAATCATAACGGCGATACCGTTGAAGTGGCAGCCGGTAATTTCGGGCGCGCCTTAAAGACATACGCTTTAACAAATGCATTGGTCAAGGCGTTTAACGACAGAACCCGGGGAACCTATGAACTGGAATTTACTTTTTACCCAAAGAGTGCTGCAGAAGTAGATTACGGTGCAGGTGTGGGAGATTCCTATGTGGAGGTAGATATCGAAGCACAGCATGTATATCTGTATATTGACGGCGAGTGTGTATTGGACAGTCCATGTGTCACCGGCAATGTCAGCTGGAATATGGAAACACCAAAAGGCGTTTTTTACATAGAATATAAACAGAGAAACCGCACGCTCAGAGGTCCCGGATATGCTACACCGGTCAGCTACTGGATGCATTTTTACAATCATTGTGGATTTCATGATGCAAACTGGCGTAAAAGCTTTGGGGAAGACATATATTTAAAGGACGGTTCCCATGGATGCGTGAATATGCCGCCTGCAAAAGCAAAGCAATTGTACGAGCAGGTGTATGCCGGTATGCCGGTGATCGTATATTAGCAGCGTATTTGCAGTGCAAAAACAGGTTTACCACAGCAAGCAAATTGGCATTAACGCTTTAATTTGGTAATATAACGCAGTAAAATGTCGAAAATTCATTGACTTTTACAAATAAAGGGCGTATATTTAGTATAATTCGTTTTTTAGAATTGAGGAGGTATGAAAAAATGGCTAGAGTTTACAATTTTTCAGCAGGGCCTGCAGTATTGCCGGAAGAGGTTTTAAAAGAAGCTGCAGCAGAGATGTTAGACTATAAGGGCAGCGGCATGTCGGTTATGGAGATGAGCCACCGTTCCAAGGTTTATGACAATATTATTAAGGAAGCAGAGGCTGATTTGCGTGAGTTAATGAATATTCCGGATAATTATAAAGTTCTTTTCTTACAGGGCGGTGCAAGCCAGCAGTTTGCCATGATTCCGATGAATCTCATGAAGAATGGTGTGGCTGATTACATTGTTACCGGTCAGTGGGCAAAGAAAGCATATCAGGAAGCTTGTATGTATGGTAAAGCCAATAAAATCGCTTCCAGCGAAGATAAAACATTCTCTTACATACCGGATTGTTCTGATTTACCTATTTCAGAAGATGCTGACTATGTATATATTTGTGAAAACAATACAATTTACGGTACCAAGTTTAAGACTTTACCGAATACCAAGGGTAAGACCTTAGTTTCAGACGTTTCCAGCTGCTTTTTAAGTGAGCCTGTAGATGTAACCAAATATGGTGTAATTTACGGCGGCGTTCAGAAAAATATCGGACCTGCAGGTGTAGTTATCGTAATTATCCGTGAGGATTTGATTTCTGAGGATGTACTTCCGGGTACTCCGACCATGCTTCGTTACAAGGTTCACGCAGATGCAGATTCTTTATACAATACACCTCCTTGCTACGGTATTTATATTTGCGGTAAGGTATTTAAGTGGATTAAGTCCATGGGCGGTCTTCAGGCAATGAAGGAGTTGAATGAAAAGAAGGCTCAGATTCTGTATGATTTCCTGGATAATTCCAAGCTGTTCAAGGGTACTGTACGCAAGGAAGACCGTTCTTTAATGAATGTTCCTTTCGTGACCGGCGATGCTGACTTAGATGCGAAGTTTGTTAAGGAAGCAAAGGCAGCAGGCTTTGAGAATTTAAAGGGTCACAGAAGCGTTGGCGGTATGAGAGCCAGCATTTACAATGCTATGCCGATCGAAGGCGTAGAGGCTTTGGTAGCATTTATGCAGAAATTTGAAGAAGAAAATTTAAAATAATATAAGTTTCGCAAATGCTTGCCAATTGTTATGTTTTTAGGATTTCTGTAATCCTGAAAGCATCAGAACGCATCAAATAAGTAATTACAAAGAAAGTAAAGAGAGTATTATTATGTTTCAGCTTCATTGTTTAAATCCAATTTCTAAGATTGGTCTGAATAATTTAACAGACAATTATGCTCTGACAGAGGATGTAAATGCAGCTCAGGGTATTTTAGTCAGAAGTGCTGTGATGCACGATATGGACCTGCCGGAAGGCTTATTGGCAGTAGCCAGAGCCGGTGCCGGTGTCAACAATATTCCATTGGATAAATGCGCAGAGAAGGGTATTGTGGTATTCAATACTCCGGGTGCCAATGCCAACGGTGTGAAGGAATTAGTGATTGCAGGCATGCTCCTTGCCAGCCGCGATGTGGTAGGCGGTATCAATTGGGTAAATGCCAATAAAGATGACGAAGCAATTGCAAAGACTGCTGAAAAGCAGAAGAAACACTATGCAGGCTTTGAAATTCAGGGTAAGACCCTGGGTGTGATCGGTCTTGGCGCTATCGGTATTAAGGTTGCCAATGCAGCAAGACACCTCGGCATGAAGGTTTTGGGATATGACCCGTACATTTCTGTAGATGCTGCCTGGAGCTTAAGCCGTGATGTAAAGCATGTAACCGATCTGGATGAAATTTACGCAACCTGTGATTTTATTACCATTCACGTGCCTGCTATGGACAGCACAAAGGGTTACATCGGTGCAGCAGCAATTGCCAAGATGAAACCGAATGCGGTGATCTTAAACTTTGCCCGTGATTTGCTTTGTGATGAGGCAGCCGTTTTGGAAGCACTGGATGCAGGTAAGATTGCCAAGTATGTATCTGACTTCCCGAATCCAAAGACAGCAGGTCATCCGGGTTGTATCGTTATCCCGCACTTAGGCGCTTCTACAGAGGAATCCGAGGATAACTGTGCAGTGATGGCAGTAGATGAGATGATGGATTATCTGGAAAACGGTAATATTACCAACTCCGTAAACTATCCTGCATGTAACATGGGCATCTGCAAGACCGCAGGCCGTGTAGCAGTATTCCACAAAAATGTTGCCAACATGATCAGTCAGTTAACTGCTTGCATCGGTGAAGCAGGTATCAATATTGCAGAAATTGTCAATAAGTCCCGCGGTGATGTGGCTTATACCATGATGGATATCGAGCAGCCTGTTACAGCAGAGGTGATTGCCAAATTAGAAGCATTCGACGGCGTATTCCGCGCGAGAATTGTGAAGTAAAAGAAGTTTTAAAGATAGAAATCCGTGTGAGTCCAAAAGCTTGCACGGATATTTCTGTATATGCATAGCAAAATGATTTGGACGTGGAGGTTATTTTATTATGAAAAAGATTCTGTATGCACTGCCGTATTTGATTATTCCGGTATTTACACCGATTTACAATATACTTGACCGTAAGTTTTTTGTGGAAATATTCGGCTGTGGCTGCGTTCCCATTGCACAGACCAATATGTTAAACATCGGCTATAATGCAAATGATTTGAGAATGACAATATTTAGTGTATTGACCTTAATATTAACTGCATGGGGATACCGTTTATCCAGGCGTTTCGGTAATTATTCGGACAGGATTGTCTATTGCGTCAGTATCTTTGTAATAAATGTGATTTTGACGGTGTGTATTTATCAGAAGTTTATGTGGGCGTAGTTGATTGTAGCATAAGCGTTTGCAAAAACAGCCGACAGCAACTAAGTTTCGCAAATACCGAGTACTAGTATATCGGTTGCGAAATAACTGGACCGATATACTAGATTTCTGCAAAGAGGAAGGAGCGGATATGCAGACAGATAATTCCATGCAATTAAAGAAAGAATTACGAACAGAAAAAATAAAAGCGCGTAAAATGCTTCTGACCTCCGAAAGAGAGGCGTTCTCCCTGCAAATAGTCGAGAGAATCTGTGCATCCGAGGCATTCCGGAAAGCCAATACTATAATGCTTTACCGGGCCGTGAAGGGTGAGGTAGATTTGAAAAAACTGGAGGAGATCGCATTGCGCATGGATAAGCAATTGGTTTATCCGTTATGTATCAGCAAGCATGAAATGATTGCACTGCTGCCAAAGGATGAAAATGCATGGCAGAGCGGTTTTCACGGAATTTTGGAACCGATACGGGAGCGCTCTGTCGTTATTATGCCGGAGCAGATTGATTTGGTCATCTGTCCTTGTACAGTGTTTGATGAAGCCTGTAACCGCATGGGAATGGGAGCAGGATTTTATGACAGATATTTGCCGAAGTGTACCAATGCCTGTGTAGCGGCAGCAGCATTTGAAGTACAAAAAGCCTCGACTATTGCAAGAGAAAGCTGGGACCGACAGATGGATATGATTTTTACAGAAAAATCAGTATATAAGTCTGTACTATCTAAACAATAACGGATTTCCCGGGTCATTGGCCAAATCGGAAAAGCTCTCCCGAAGCTTCAATTCATTCGTCAGGCTGGCTTCACTCTGCAAATCCATATATTTGATAAACATATCCTCCAGGGAGATGCCCAGTTCATCTGCGATTTCCTGCAATTTAGGCATTAATATATTTAACTGAGCGGAAACCTGGGTTTTCTGAGGGTCAATATCGCCTAATTTCTCCTCTGCATATTTATTTATTCGGTCTAAAATCTCTATTTCTTTTGCAGTCATGCTGTTTACTCCTTCTTCCTTAATACTTCATTAGTTGCGTCACAAAAAATCTAAATATATTTTATCACTTTTACCTTGTGTTGACTAGATGTTTTTGCTAGAATAAGTATAAAGAATTTATAACCTTTTAAGGAGATGAACCATGGCTATTGTGAAACCTTTTAAAGCATTCCGACCTGCCGGGGAATATGCTTCTCAAATCGGTGCTTTGCCTTATGATGTGTATAATCGGGCAGAGGCGGTTTCTGTTGTAGCAGGCAATCCACTGTCTTTTCTTGCTATTGACAGGGCAGAGACTGCTTTTGACAGCAGTGTAGATACTTATGATGAACGTGTTTATTTGAAGGCCAAGGAACTGTTAGACGCCCGCATACAGGAGGGCTATTTTGTACAGGAGGAGACGAACTGTTATTACATTTACAGGCTGACGATGAACGGTCGCAGTCAGACCGGTTTGGTTGGTCTGGCATCCATTGATGACTATCAGAATCAGATTATCAAGAAACACGAGAATACCCGTGCCGATAAGGAATTAGACCGTATCCGCCATGTGGATACCTGCAATGCGCAGACCGGGCCGATTTTTCTGGCATACCGTGCTAAGGAAGAGATTCGTACAGTAATTCAAAAGGTTACGGGACAGGAAGCCCTTTACGATTTTATTTCCGAGGACGGAATCGGTCATCAGGTCTGGGTTATTTCCGAGCCGGCTGACATGCAGCAGATTGAATCTGCTTTCAGCAGTATGCAGGAGATTTATATTGCAGATGGTCATCACCGCTGTGCTTCCGCAGTAAAGGTTGGTTTGAAGCGTAGAGAAGATTGTACTTCCTATGACGGAAGTGAAGAGTTCAATTATTTCCTGTCCGTATTTTTCCCGGATGAGGAGCTGATGATTATGGACTACAACCGTGTGGTTGATAATCTGGGCGGACTGGATGAGGAAGCATTCTTACAGAAGCTTTCCAATATTTTCATTGTGACGCCGATTGGTGAGAAGGCCGTAAAGCCTGTGTATAAGGGTCAGATTACCATGTATTTAGGCGATAAATGGTACTTACTTGAGATTCCTGAGACCTGTTATACCGGTGACCCGGTAAGGGATTTGGATGTGTCTATCTTACAGGAATATGTGCTGGAGCCGATTTTGCATATTTCCGACCCGAAGACCGATAAGCATATTGATTTTGTGGGTGGCATTCGTGGCCTGGGTGAATTGGAGCGCAGGGTTCATTCCGATATGAAGGTGGCCTTTGCCATGTATCCGACGGATATTCAGGAGTTATTTGCAGTTGCAGATGCAGGGCTTTTGATGCCGCCGAAGTCTACCTGGTTTGAGCCGAAGCTCAGAAGCGGTTTATTTATTCACTCGTTAAAGGATTAAGTGCCGTTCTGAATGTATGAGCAGTTAAAAGAAAAGACGGGAGGTATATTAGGGACTTGTTGTAAAACAGTCCATGATGAAGATTATGAATGATATCGCAGATATTTATGCATTAAGCACTGATCAGGGAGTCATTTCGGCTATATTAGATGATTTGCTTAACACTTTTATCATACCGATTGTTATACCGTTTGTTTTAAAAATGATCGGCATCGTGATTATTTTCTTTATTGGTACCAAGATAATTAAATTATCACGTAAAATTGTAAAGAAAATATTAGAAAAAGGCGATGCAGAAAAGGGCGTAATCACATTCCTTGACAATTTAGTGAAGCTGGGCTTATATGCTGTTTTAGTTATTATTATTCTCTGTTGCTTTGGTATGGAGATGACCAGTATTGCAGCGGTTGTGGCATCTGCCGGTGTCGCAGTCGGTCTTGCACTTCAGGGGTCTTTAAGTAATCTTGCAGGCGGTGTGCTTATTTTAGTGCTTCGTCCGTTCAGAGTTGACGATTATATCGTTGCAAATGGCTTAGAAGGTACTGTTACCGAGATTCAGTTATTTTATACGAAACTGAAAACAGGAGACAATCGTGTGATTGTGATGCCAAACGGCTCTCTCAGCAATGGCAATATTATAAATGTATCTGCAATGGATAAGCGCAGATTGGATGTTATTGCCAATATCGCATACACTGCGGATTTAAAGCTTGCAAAGAATGTTTTAATGAACCTGTTGGAGGAGTGTCCGTACGTTTTAAAGGATGAGGATTATGACGTATTTGTAAGCAACCTGGGAGCAAGCAGTGTAGATTTGACGGTACGTTTATGGGCAAAGAAAGAAGAGTATTGGGCTGCCAAATGCTATATTACCGAGAATATCAAGCTGACACTGGATGCAAACAATATCGAGATTCCATATAACAAGCTGGATGTTCAGGTACAGCAGTTGGACAAATAATTTCAGCTAAAAAGTCCGCATCGAACTGATGCGGACTTTTACATAAAGCTTCCGAAGGGACTCGAACCCTCGATCTATTGATTACGAATCAATTGCTCTACCAACTGAGCCACGGAAGCGAACAAAACTATTATATACAAACATTACAAAAATTGCAAGTATTATTTTGAGGTAATTATCATGTTATATTCTATTGAAAATGAATTTGTGAAAGCAACTTTTGCTTCCAAAGGAGCAGAGCTGCAGTCTTTTATATTAAAAGCAGACAATACCGAGTACATTTGGCAGGCAAATCCTACAGTTTGGGGTAAGCATGCGCCATTATTATTTCCGATTATCGGCAGATTAAAGGATGGAGAGTATACTTTTGAAGGTCAGGCATATCAGACCACTCAGCATGGATTTGGCAGAGACAGCGAATTTGAAGTGCTTAAACAGACCAAAGACAGTATTACTTTTATATTAAAACCAAATGAGTTTTCGGTGAAGATGTATCCCTTTGCCTTTGAACTTCAGATTTGCTATTCTCTGGAGGGGCATTCTTTAAGCAAGGCACATACTTTTATCAATAAGGACAGTAAAACACTTTATTATGAAGTGGGTGGTCATGACGGATACAATATTTGCCTGGAAGAGGGTGAGGTTATGGAGGATTATTATATAGATTTCGGCGATCTGGACGCGATTTATCCGTTGTGTCTGGATGAGAATATTCTGATTTTGAAGGATACTTATAAGGTTCCTCTTGCAGATGGTAAACTGCTGCTTAACATGGATTTGTTTAAAAAAGATGCTTTGATGATACACAATATACCTGTTCGTACAGTGCGTATTAAGAGCCGAAAATCCAATCGGGAGATTACCTTTGCGTTTGAAGATTTTCCAACGCTGGGTATTTGGACGAAATATTTGGATTTTAATACTAATTATATTTGTTTAGAACCATGGAGTACTTTGCCGGACTGCGCATATCTGGGAAAGGAAATTGAAGAGAAAATTGATATTCGTAAGGTTGCTGCAGGCCGGCAGGAAACGTTAAAGTTTACTGTTACGATTCAATAATAGGGTTCATATAATAAAGTAAGTAAGTATTTGGAGAAACTTATGAAGCCCTTTCTTTCTTTTGAAAATGTTTCCTTTGCTTACCACAATTTAAAAGGCGAAACGCAGGCAATACAAAATTTGTCTTTTCAGATAGAGGAGGGCGAATTTGTAGCAATTGTGGGTCCAAGCGGTTGTGGTAAATCTACGCTTTTATCACTTATTTCAGGACTGTTCGAGCCTGAGGAGGGAAGTATTATTTTCCGCACTGAGAACAGTCGACCCACAGTGGGATATATGCTGCAGAGGGATCATTTATTTCCGTGGAGAACGATCTGGTCCAACTGCATGCTGGGACTGGAAATTCAGCATAGCAAAACAAAGGATAAGATTGCTTATGCAGAATATTTGATGAAGGAATATAATCTCTGGGAAGTAAGAAATAAAAAGCCAAATGAATTATCCGGCGGTATGCGGCAAAGGGCAGCACTGATACGTACACTGGTTTTAAATCCTGATTTATTTTTATTGGATGAACCCTTTAGTGCTCTGGATTTTCAGACCAGAATCGAAGTGTCGGAAGATATTGCGATTATCATTCGAAACAGTGTGAAAACTGTTGTTTTGATTACCCATGATATTCAGGAGGCTATCAGCTTAAGCGACCGCGTTATTGTCTTAAGTAACCGTCCCGCAAAAGTTGTCCGCGAAATTCCTATTAAACTTACCTGTACCGATAAAAGTGTGCTGGCAACACGGACTGCACCGGAATTTAATGATTATTTTAATCTGATATGGGAGGATTTAAAGGGAAAGGAGGAGACGACATGACAAGACAGGAGCAATTTATGAAAAAACACAAAAGATTTCACCGAATGATTGCTTTGTCTCAGGCCGGCTTGTTTCTATCGCTGTTAGTTCTGTGGGAAGCGGCAGCAAGACTTCAGTGGCTTGACAGTTTCTTTTTCTGCAGTCCCAGCATTGTAGTTAGCTGCTTTATAAAGATGCTGTTAGGAGAACAGTTAATGATGCACATCGGGTACAGTTTATTGGAAATTGCCATAAGCTTTGTGATTATATTTATTTCATCCTTCTTAATAGCGGTGCTGCTTTGGTACTATCTGGCGCTTTCCAGGATTTTGGAGCCTTTTTTGGTGGTTTTAAATGCGCTGCCTAAATCAGCCCTTGCTCCGTTGTTTATTGTGTGGATCGGCACAGGAACTAAGACGATTATCGTTGCCGGTATTTCAGTCGCTTTATTTGGCAGTATCATAAATTTGTACAGCGGTTTCAGAGAAACAGACCCTGAAAAAATATTGCTGATACAGACGCTTGGCGGTGACCGGCTGGATATCTTGACTAAAGTAGTAATTCCAGCAGCGGTACCCAATATTATCAGTGTGATGAAGGTCAATATAGGTCTGGCCCTGGTGGGCGTCATTATCGGTGAATTTTTTGCCGGCAGAAGAGGCCTGGGGTATCTGATTATTTACGGCACACAGGTATTTAAGTTAGATATGGTGCTTACTTCCATTATCATTTTATGCTTCTTGGCAATGGTTTTATACAAAATCGTGCAATATTTAGAGCATATATATTTGCGAAGCGGCACTTTGGCAAAATAGATATCATAAAATATGGCGATACCTGGCTTTGAGATTCCGGGTATCGCTTTTTTGATGTAAAGAGATAAAGGCATAAAGTATCTCTTGAAATATGTTTTATTTTGTGTTAATATGGTGTGAAAATAAAAAAAATTTGGAGGAAGCTTCCATGGCACAATTGTGGGGCGGTAGATTTACCAAGGAAACAGACCAGTTAGTATATGATTTTAATGCATCCATTTTGTTCGACCAAAAGTTGCTCACAGAGGATGTTACAGGCAGCAAAGCTCATGTTACCATGCTCTGTAAGCAGGGAATCGTTACAGAGGAGGAGAAGACTCAGATTATAGATGGACTTGACTCTATTCTTACAGATGCATTATCCGGGGCTCTTCCTATTACTACCAAGTATGAAGATGT
>JAFTXF010000078.1 GCA_017461685.1 Lachnospiraceae bacterium | reverse complement strand
GGTAAGCTATGGGGGATCTTTGGAATTATTTTCATACTGCTGGGGCTGCCGTTGTTAAAGGCAGGACAGAATTCTCCATGGGTTATCATACCGATTGTAGGTTGTATGTTTCTGTCTATCGGAACTATGATAGTGTACGTGGTAGTAATCGAACCAAAATACCGCGCGTAGAAAGGCAGAGTGCATAGTCAAGTGCGTGCATATCCTAGTACATCGGTTACGAAATAACTGGACCGATATCCTAGTGCTGTCATAGATTAGTGCTGAATATCGCCAGACATTTGCATAAAATACAAATAAAACGGGTTAGCAGATGCACCTTCCTACGAAGGGGATGATGTTCTGCTAACCCATTTCATTTGCTATTTCAAAAAGTCAAATTGTGCAATGTACAGTTTATAGTACTCACCCTTCAATGCCATCAATTCATCATGATTACCCTTTTCCTGAATACCGCCGTTATTGACATACATAATGCAGTCAGCATTTTTGATGGTAGATAAGCGGTGTGCGATAATAAAGGAAGTACGTCCCTCCAGCAGGCGGTTTAAGCCCTTCTGAAGCAGGATTTCCGTCTCGGTATCAATGCTGGAGGTTGCCTCGTCCAAAATCAGTATTTTTGGGTCTGCCAGAATGGCTCTTGCAAAGCTGATCAGCTGGCGCTGTCCTGCAGAAAGTCTGCTGCCTCGTTCATTAACTTCCGTGTAATAACCGTTTTCCAGACTCATGATGAAATCGTGAGCACATACAGTCTTGGCGGCTATGATAACTTCCTCGTCGGTAGCATCCATATTGCCATAACGGATATTGTCCATAATGGTACCGCTGAAAATAAAGCTGTCCTGCATCATAATACCCATCTGAGAGCGAAGGGAATGTAGCGTTACTTTGGAAATATCCACGCCGTCTATCAGGATAGTACCGGAATCCAAATTGTAAAAGCGGCTGAGCAGGTTTACAATGGTGGTCTTGCCGGCTCCCGTAGGACCTACAATAGCGTAGGTTTCTCCTTTCCTGGCGGTGAAATTGATCCCATCCAGAATTTTTCTGTCAGCCTCGTAGCTGAAAGTAACATCTTTAAATTCCACAGTGCCGTCAATCGGGGGCATCTCTTCGGCATCCGGAGCGTCTGTTACTACAACCGGCTCGTCAATGGTTTCAAAAATACGCTCTAAATAAGAGGCTGCCGTAAGCAAACTGTTATAGAAGTTTGCCAGGGTATTAATCGGTGTCCAGAAACGGCCGATGTAAGCGGTAAAAGCAACCAGAATACCTGCAGTCAGCGTGGAATTCGGGGAGAAAATCCAGTGAATACCCAATACATAAATAAATGCAGTAGTCAGGGATGAGATAATATCAACACCCGGACTTAAAATCAAGCTGTATTTCTGAGCACGCATCCATGCGATACGGGAGTCATTGCTTAATTTATTAAAAATATTGGTGTTTTCCCTCTCACGCACAAAGGATTGAGTTACACGGATACCGTTAATACTCTCAGCGATATAAGCATTCAGGTTTGACTGTTTGTTGCTCTGAATCTGCCATGCACGTCTTTGTTTGGTTTTAACAAACAGGATAACAACGGCCAAAAACGGAAGACCGCAAAGGCAGATAAGGGTCAGCTTTACATCTTCAACCAGCATGAAAATCACAATGAAAACCAGGTTGCATAAGTCAGTAATGGTGCCTACGATACCGTTGGTTAAAAGGTCACTTAAGCTGTTGATATAGTTTACCACACGAACCTGAATCTTGCCGTGAGGTCTGCTGTCGTAATAGGTAAAAGGCAGTTCCTGTAAATGCTTAAATAAATCTGCACGTAAATCATGGATAATATTCTGTCCTACCGTGCTCATGATACGGCTCTTGGCACACAGGGTCAAGGCTTCATAAGCTGCGATTAACAGTGTGAGGCCACAGTACATATATATCGTACGCATATCCTTTTCAGGAATGCAAAAGTCCATGATTCTTTGCAAAAAAATCGGAACAAGCATCGTAAGTGCGGAAGAGGAAAGCATTAGGAATATAATTCCGGCCATTCTTTTTTTGTAAGGGGCAATATAAGCAAGCAGGCGCTTTACCTGTCCGGCGTTAAAGCTTTCTTCCAAAACTTCGTCCATATCATATCGGTTTCTTGCCATGTTAATTTCCTCCCTTCATATCGGAGATTTCTGCAGGAATTTCTCCATATTGATTGCGGAATGCATTGGCATAGTAGCCATTCATCTGCAGCAGTTCCTCATGGGTACCACGTTCTATAATACGTCCTCTGTCCATAACCAGGATGAGGTCTGCATCCTTTACGGAAGAAATTCGGTAAGCAATCACAAAAATCGTGCAGGTTCTGTTAATATTTTTCAGCTGCTTCTGGATGTAGCTTTCGGTTTCCATGTCTACGGCTGAGGTGGTATCGTCCAAAATCAGTATGGCCGGGTTTTTGAGGAGCGCACGTGCCAGGCTGATTCGCTGTCTCTGACCGCCGGAAAGACCTACACCTCTCTCACCTACAATGGTATCATAGCCCTCAGGCATTTCCTTGATAAAATGGTTGGCGTCCGCCATAATAGCGGCCTGCTTCACTTCTTCAAAAGAACAGTTCGGTCTTCCGTAGGCTATATTGCCTTCAATGGTATCGGAGAATAAAAAAACATCCTGCATGGCCATACCGATATTTTCTCGTATATTATATAAATTACGGTTTCGTACGTCTATGCCGTCAATCAAGACCTGACCTGAGGTAGTATCATAGAATCGGCAGAGCAAATTCATAATGGTACTTTTGCCGGAGCCTGTAGAACCGATAATGCCCACGGTCTGTCCCGGTTCTACCTTAAAGTCAATATCCATAACAATGTCTTCGTCATCGGCACGGTAGGATACATGACGGAATTCGACAGCACCTTCTAACTGCTTTTTGGCTATGCCGCCAACCGGGGTTTTGACGTGAGGCTCTTCTGTATAGGTAGCATAGATTTTTTCTACGCTGGTTAAGAAGTTGGTGGTCTCATTCATGCGGTAACCGATATTTCTAAGAGGGTTGTTTAACATCCAGAGATAGCCGTTTACTGTAACAAGGTTACCCAGAGTGATTTCTCCTGTAATGGTCAGATAACCGCCAAAAAGCATTAAAATAATATTTAAGGCATAGGACAGCAGTACAAAAAGAGGAAGGAAAATACTCCATATCTTATTAGCAGCCAGCTGTCCGGCGCGGAATTTATCGTTTTCCTTGGAAAATTTGGAGATTTCAAAATCTTCCTTGGCAAAGGCCTTGACAACGCGGTTACCACTGATATTTTCCTGCACAAAAGCATTTAAGGAAGAAAAGCATTCGCGGTTATGGCGAAAAGCCGGTCTTAAAAGCTTCGTCTGGAAAAAGGTGCACAGGGCCGTAAACGGAAGCACTACAAGCATAGCAAGGGCAAGCTTCGTATTAATAGTAAAAATCAAGGCCAGCGCAATTACAAAATAAAGTACGGACTGATAGGTAACGTAAATAGTAAATGCCGTAAAGTGGCGGATGGCTTCCATATCACCGGTCTGACGGCTCATCAAATCACCGGTACGCTTTTTGTTGTAAAAGGCAAAATCCTCCTGCAGCAATTTGCGGTACACGGTATTTCGCATATCATACAGAAGATTCTGAGAAGATTTTTCAAAGAGAATCTGATATATGTAGCGCAGGATGCAGATTGCAGCAGTGGTGGCCACCATGAAGCAAATAAGCGGCATCAGTTTGTACGTTTCTCCGTTTTTGATAACATCGTCAATAATCCGGCCTGATATCTGCGGATTAATCATGAACAGTGCTACCACCACTGTAGACATGACAAGTCCGCTGATCATCGGCAGACGATATTTTTTGAGGAATGATAAATACCATTTTATAGGAGTCATAGGAACACCATCCTTTCCAAAATGTTTACTTGCTTTTAAAATAGCGTTATCTACCCCGGATTAAAATGTAGTATTTTGTAAAAATCATGTAATTTTCTATAAAGGGTTTTACTTTTTGGAAAGAAACATTTAAAATGTAAGAAGCTGAAAAATACCCCGTTGGGGATAGAAATGGGGGTGCAATAATTTAGACATGAGCACCATTAAGATAGAAGAATTAAATCCAACGTTTTTATATTTCTGGAAGGGCATAAAAGAGGCGGATGAATTAAAATATGAGAGCCATGATTATGCAGAACTTGCATATGTGCTGTCAGGCCAGTGCAGATACCGTATAGACAATAAATTGTATCAGATTTCGGAAGGAGATTTGGTGATTATCAACCCTTCTGTGAAGCACCAGTTATTGATTAACAGTCCGGACAGTCCTGTTACATTGGCAATTGTGGGATTCACTGACGTGCAATTTGTAAATTATGCGCCAAACGAGGTGCCGCTGCCGGACGGATACCCGGTGGTTCATGCAGAAGGAGAGTTCCGACAGAAATTATTTAAATTATACACATCCATGGATGCGGAGAATGCTGTATACAGATCCGGACGCTATTATATGCTTAAGACATACCTCATGCAGATTCTTTTGTACTGGGTGCGGGAGCAGACAGAACCGGTAGAGATTAAGACGGGCTTTTCTTTAAAATCCATCAATAAGAAGTATGTGGTGGAGCAGATTATCGAGTATTTTGAAGATCACTATGCGGAAAAGATTTCCTTGGACCAGATTGCAGATAATATGTACCTGAGCACCGCCTATGTTTCCAAGATTTTTAAGTCAGAGACCGGCAATACACCGATCAGGCATTTGATTGACATACGTCTGGAGAAGGCAAAAGAGCTTTTGGAAAAAGGCTGGGAAGGCAGTATCCAGGAAATTGCGATGCAAGTAGGATATGACGATGCCTATCATTTTAGCAAGCTCTTTAAAAAGCGTTATGGAGTATCTCCGTCCAAGGTGCAGAAGATGGATGTGGAAATCAATCCGTAACATACGTTTTATAAAATGCTGCCAAATTCGCTCTGGAAATGGCCTGCGGTCCTTCTGCAGCATAAGCACTGAAGGCAGCACGCATGAAAGCCTGGATCTGGGGATGCACAAAGCGTCCGTAGGTCTGGGCTTCAAAATATTTCAGGGGACAATCCAAAGTATAGGCCTCTGCTTTATATACCTTGCTGGCGGCAATCATATCGCAAATCATTTCGCAGGCATATTTAAAAGGAATGATGCATCCGTAGCCACCGTGAATATAGCCGTCAATCCAGTATTCCCAGTGATGCTTGTTGCGGCCTTTGTGGTGCAGCCAGGCCTTGCTGTAGCCATTTATCTCCCGGCTCACTGCCAGCGGAGAACGATGTCCGTCATAATATTTCACGCTTTCAAAAAATTCTGCGGGAGAGAACTTACTCATATCGTGCAACAGTCCCTGCATGGGGATGCCGGCACGGCAGCAAAGCTTGAACACCTCCCATTTGTGGTGACATACCAGTTTAAAATGCTTCCATATATTTAAATTCATCATAATAAAATCCTTCAATCTACATATAATATAAAGTCAGAGGTTGTCTGACGCACTGCCCACAGTATAACATATTTTTGTAGGAAATGGAACAGCCGCACTTGAAGTAATTTTTAGTATTGCATTTATTAGTACACAGTGATATACTAATTGTACAATTACTAATTGGACAATTAGTAATTATATGATTAGTAATTAGCTCGATTAGAGAGCGGAGGAATAAAATGTTTGTTGGAAGAGAGAAGGAAATTAGCAAATTAAATGCTTTGTATGAGAGTGGTAACTTTGAGTTTGCTGTTTTTTATGGAAGAAGACGTGTGGGAAAGACTACCTTAATTAAAGAATTTATCAGAGACAAGGAATCTTTCTATTATATGGCTGTGGAGGGCACGAAAAGTGAGAATTTATCAGGACTTTCAGCTGCAGTTTTGTCTCCGGACAGCAATGTGTCTTTTTCCACTTTTGAAGAGCTTTTGTGCTATATTGACCGCATATGTGATGAAAAACGGCGGATTTTGGTTATTGATGAATATCCGTATCTGGCGGCAGCATACCCTGCCATTTCCTCTTTGCTGCAAAGTCACATCGATCAGACGTGGCAGCATAGCAAGCTGTTTTTGATTTTGTGCGGTTCTTCCATGAGTTTTATGGAGTATCAGGTTTTAGGATATAAGAGTCCGTTGTACGGCAGACGTACAGCGCAGTTTAAGCTTCAGCCGTTTACATTTTTTGAGGCGAAGCAGATGTTGTCTTCCTATACCATAGAGGAGCAGGCTGTTTTGTATGGCATAACGGGAGGAATTCCGGAATACTTAGGCCGCATTCAATCTTCTCAGGATTTGGATTCTAATATTAAAAATTTGTTTTTTGACGAAAACGGCAGATTGTTTGAGGAACCTTCCAATTTATTAAAGCAGGAATTAAAGGAGCCGGCCAGTTATCATTCGATAATTTCGGCAATTGCTTCCGGTCACAGTCGCATGAATGAAATTGCCACTAAGACCGGCTTGGAGACCGGGGGATGCAGTAATCAGCTTACAAGTCTTATTTCTCTGGGAATTGTAAGGAAGACGACTCCGATTACGGAAAAGGAAAACAGTCGCAAAACTTTATACAGTCTGTGCGATAATATGTTTTTATTTTGGTACCGCTTTGTCAGACCGAATATAAGTGCTATATCGAGAGGCGCCGGAGCAGCCGTTTATGAATATATTGTGAAGCCCCAGTTAAATGATTTCATGGGGAAAATATTTGAGGAAATCTGTGTACAGTATATTTTTATGCCGGACGTATATCCAACACTGCCTTTTTATGTCGGCAATGTAGGAAAATGGTGGGGGACAAATCCTGTTACTAAAAGCCAAGAGGAACTGGATATTGTAGGTATAACAGATGACAAGATTCTTCTGGGGGAATGTAAGTGGCGGAATGCGCCGGTAGATGTTTCTGTGCTGCACAAGCTTTTAGAGCGGGGAACACTTTTCTGGCAGGAGCAGAAATATTATTACATTTTTTCTAAGAAGGGTTTTACTGAGGAGGCCTATGCGTACGGCAGGGCTCATAACATTAAGCTGGTTTCTTTTGAGGAAATGCATGGAAAAATGTACATCGAATAATCAGATATTGAAATATTCTGAAAATTGCATTAACAATTACAGAAATGCTTGAAAATTGCAGGGTTTTATTTTATAATAATAATACAACAATAACGAAAGGAAGCATACAGTTTACTGTATCGGGTATGACTTATGATTAATATTTTAACTAGAAATGTAGAAAAGACCGCAGCTTTGGAAAACGTTGTAAAGGATAGACTGGAGAAGCTGGACAAGTATAATCTGGACAGGATTAATGTGACCATTAAAGCCTCTTCTAAAATGCAGTCTGTGGAGCTGACTACCAATTATAATGGCAAGCTCCTTCGTGTAGAAGAGTATGGTAAGCACGGTGTGACCGTATATCAGCTTCTTGGTGATGTTGTGAGAACTCTGGAAAAGAAAATCATTAAAGAAAAGAGCCGCATCGATAAGACCCAGAGCATCAAGACAATGGGCATTGATGCAGAGGCAGAGCATGTAATGGAAGTAATCCGTGTGAAGGAATACGAGCGCAAGCCGATGACTGTCGAGGAAGCAATGATTCAGTTAGAGGAACTGGGACATCCGTTCTTCCTGTATGAAAACGGCGATACCGGCAAGGTAGAAGTGCTTTATAAGAGAAATGATGACGGTTACGGTGTCATTCGCCTGAAATAATGCGTGGTAGTATAGAGTATGTTAAGGGGCTGCAAAAGCGGCTCCTTAATTTGCGAAGAATCAAATTATGGAGGTAGAAGTTCAAAATGATAAAAATAGCAGTTGTGGGAACGGGACTTATAGGAATGCAGCATTTAAGAGCGATGGAACATACAGATGCTTGTCAGTTGTGTGCATTGTGCGACGTGAATGAGGAAAAGGTGAAGGAACTGGCGACACAGTATCAGGTTCCGTACTTTACGGATTATCATGATATGCCGGGGCAGGTAGAAGCGGATGCAGTGATATTAAATCTGCCGCATTACTTACATTGCGAAAGTACTGTGTTTTTTCTGGAGCATGGAATGCATGTGCTGGTAGAAAAGCCTATGGCCAATACCGTGGAAGAATGTGAACGGATGATTGCTGCAGCCGAGAAAAGCGGAAAGAAGCTGGCGGTAGGTCATGTGCAAAGGTATTTCCGTGTGAACAGCTGGCTGAAGAAGGCTGTAGAAGAGGAACGTTTCGGAAAGCTGTGTATGATCACCGGTAAAAGAAGTATAAATTATTTCGCGGAAAGCCGTCCGGGCTGGTTTTTGAAGAAAAATGCAGCAGGTGGCGGTATTGGTATGAATTACGGCGCGCATGCTTTAGATACACTATTTTACATAACCGGGGAGAGAAAGGCGGAGATTATTTCCGGTTATGGCAATCTGAAAACGGATCATGATATAGAAGGGCATATGCAGTATATGCTCAAATTCCCAAGCGGCTTAAGTATGTGCCAGACCTTGTCCGGTTATAATGAAAGCGGACATGAAGTGGTTTATTATTTTACGGATGGGGTGCTTAAGGTGGAAGACGCTGCCAGACTTTATCAGTATGTAGATTCCCGATGGGTGCAGATTGCTATAGAGGAAGATGAGCTGATTATGGAACGTCAGATGGCAGATTTTTGCCGATTTTTAGAGGGAAAGCCGTCAATGATCTGCGATGCACAGTGCGGACGGGACGTGATAGCCGCATTGGAAAACGTGTATAAAATATGATGGATAAGGGGGAATTGCCCCATCGATTATTTGGTGGAGCTGTTCCCCTTTAATGTTTTGACAAAATCTGAGGGAGAAATACCGGTTTCTCTCTTATAGCAGGCAGAAAAATAAGCCTGACTGCTGAAACCCAGAGTTTCTCCGACTTTTGTAACACTCATACCGTTTCTTAGAAGCTCTGTAGCCGTTTTGATTTTCATGGTCAGTATGTATTTGTGAATACTGATACCGGCATATTTTTGAAAAATACGCTTGAGCGTGGAAACACTGACATAGCAGTCTGCAGCGATGTCGGGGATGGAGGCCGATGTGTTGACTCGGTTATTGATGTAATTAACCGCCTGACTGAATATCCTGACATCCGGTGCTGTGGAGGCTTCGGAAATGGTACCGCTGTCAATCAGGGACAAAATCAACTGACATACATAGGTAGTAAGCATTTGATAATACAGCTTGGTGGCACGCTCATGGTAAAGGTATTTGTATTCCGGAATGTCGGAGATGGTGCTGCAGCCTGCCAAAGTCGTATGAAGGTAATCAAGCAGGGCGTGCATGATTCTCTGCTGAGGTTCGGACAGCAAAAATACCTTGTCTTTTAAATGCTCTGCCAAGGCCCCTTCCATGGAGAAGGAGAAAATAAGCAGCGTGGCGCCGGCTTTATGGTCTACGTGGAATTTATGCAGTTCAAGAGGCTTGTGAAAAATAATCTGATTTTGGGTCAGATTATATACTCGGTCGTCGCTTGAGACACGAAGACTGCCTTCACAAACGTAGAGACATTCCCAGAAATTGTGGGCCTCTCCGGCAAAGCTGTAGCCCTCCTCGTAGTGAGGGTCAAAAAAAGAGTAAAAGGTATCGATGCGGATTTGTTCCGCAACGCTATAGGCTGACCAGATCATAACGGTATCTCCTGAGGCTTTCTGGCTTCTTGACATAAAAGTGTGCTTAAAGTTTCGCTAAAAGCTCGTACAATTCGCAATAAATGGACTAAAATTATATACACATGGCCTTTTATAATATGGACATATGTTTTTAGTTCCGATATGATATTATCATAAATGAGACAAAAAGGGAAGACGTATTTTAAAATATAAAAGTAACAAAAGGAGAAGATATGAATATTTCAATCAATTTAAATGAGATAGTGAATAAGTTCCTGGTGCCTACCAGCATCGTACCTTACGGCAACGGTCACATTAATGATACATATTGCGTAGAATCGCCGAGATGTATCTTGCAGAGAATCAATACCAGCATTTTCAAAAATCCGGACGAATTAATGGAAAATATCGAAAATGTTACTGCTTTTTTAGGAAAGAAGATTTTGGCAGCAGGCGGTGACCCTGAAAGAGAAACCTTGACAGTGATCAAGACCTTGGATGGCAAGAACTGCTATAAGCATGATGAGAATAATGTGTTCCGTATGTACAGATTTATCGAGCATACCAAGAGTATCGAAAATGACAAGACTTACGAGGATTTATATCAGGCAGGTCTGGGATTCGGCCGTTTCCAGAAAATGCTCAGCGATTTCCCGGTTGAGATTTTACATGAGACCATTCCGGATTTCCACAACACACCGAAGCGTGTGGAGGCATTAAAGCTTGCAATCGAAGAGAACAGAGCAGGCCGAAAGGAATCTGTACAGGAGGAAATCAAGTTTGCATTAGAGCAGGCAGAGTTTGCCGGCAAGGTAGTGGAAGGCATAGAAGCCGGTAAGATCCCGATGCGTGTTACTCACAATGATACCAAGATTAACAATATTCTTTTTGACGAGGTAACCGGAGAGGCAGTTTGTGTGATCGACTTAGATACCGTAATGCCCGGCAGTATGCTGTATGATTTCGGTGATGCACTTAGAATCGGCGGTTCTACCGCAGCAGAGGATGAAACAGACTTGAGCAAGGTTTCTTTTGATATCAAAACTTTTGAATCTTTTGCAAAGGGTTATCTGACAGAGATGAAGGATAGCCTGACTGAGGAAGAACTGAAGCTTTTACCGTTCTCTGTAAAGCTTTTGACTTATGAATGCGGTATCCGTTTCCTGACTGATTACTTAAATGGTGATACCTATTTTAAGATTCACAGAGAGCATCATAATCTGGACCGTGCCAGAAATCAGTTTAAGCTGGTAGCTGACATTGCAGCCAAAGAAGAGGAAATGTTAAAACTGTGCAGCGAATAAGATGTTGATGTAAAAAAAGCATTCTATTTACAGCATACGGACGAATTTAAAATGATCAGATAGTAATTATGATAACAGGAGTGTATGGGACTATGAAAAAACCGGTATTAGTAATTATGGCAGCTGGTATGGGCAGTCGTTACGGCGGATTAAAGCAGATTGATTCTGTGGATGAGCAGGGGCATATTATTATTGACTTTTCCATCTTTGACGCGGTACGTGCAGGCTTTGAAAAGGTTGTTTTTATTATCAAAAAGGAAATCGAGAAGGATTTCAAGGAAAAGGTTGGCGACAGAATTTCCAAAATTGTAGAAGTGGAATATGTTTTTCAGGAGGTTTACAAAATTCCTGAGAAGTTTACACTGCCTGAGGGCAGACAGAAGCCTTGGGGCACCGGACATGCTATTTTGTGCTGTAAGGATTATATCGACGGCCCTTTTGCAGTAATTAACGCAGACGATTATTATGGCCGTGAAGCCTTTGAAAAGATTTACACAGCCCTGTTAGATGACAGTGAGGAAAAAGCAAATTCCCATGCTATGGTAGGCTATGTGCTTAGCAATACACTGACAGAAAACGGCTCCGTATCCAGGGGCGTTTGTCAGGCGGATGAGCAGGATTATTTGCAGGAAATCGTGGAAAGAACCAAGATTGTAAAGCGTGGTGAAGGTGCAGCGTATCTGGAAGAGGACGGAGAAACCTGGACAGATATTTCTCCGGAGAGCATAGTGTCCATGAATCTTTGGGGCTTTAAGAACAGCATTATGAAAGAACTGGAGACTTCTTTTGACAAGTTCCTTACAGAGGAAATGCCGGGCAATCCTTTAAAGAGCGAGTTTTTCCTGCCGACAGTAGTACAGCAGTTATTAAAGGCAGATAAGGCTGAGGTAAAGGTACTGCAGTCCAAAGATAAATGGTTCGGCGTTACTTACAAAGAGGACAAGGAAAAGGTTGTAGAGGCAATTGCCGCGTTAAAGGCACAGGGCGTGTATCCAAAGCAGCTCTGGTAAGCAGTATATATAGAAAGATATTACAGCACTACTCAGAAACGGGCGGTGCTGTTTTTCGTCACATAGGAAAGTACTCATTCCTGCGTGATAAAAAACGCTCCGCAAGGATGTGTACCGGCGGCCAATATCCGTTTGCGCCAAATACACCCGTTATTCTGTTTTTTTCAAATTTCCTATGGATTAATGTTAAATATTGTGTTAAAATTCTAATAAGTATGCATATAGCATAGATTACAATGATTACGAGGAACTTATGGATAAAAAAACTAACAATTATTTACTGATTATGGTTGTACTTTTGCTGGTGGTGGCTGTCATTGCGGGAGCAGGGCTTTGTTATTTGAGCTGGGCAGATGACTACAAGCCGGCAGGCAACGGCCAATCATCCGGCGCCATGCAGGACACAGAGGAATCGGGAATATCTTCAGAGAATGGTGTGACCGGCGAGGCTTTGCAGGATGCCAGAGAGGAAGGGCGTCAGGAGGTTTTAGACAGCATCAGAGAGAATCTGGAGGCCAATGTAAGTGCTGAGGATATTTTGAACGGATTATTGTCAGATTCTGTGGCCGGTACGGAAGGTACAGAGGCGACGGAGCCTACGGACTCTACAGAAGAAAGGGCTGCGGTGGAATCTTCAGAAGCATCCGAACCGCTGGAAGAAGAGGGAGAGCTTTCGGCCAATACAGTTTCGATGAATGAGATTGAAATATCAGCAGACGGTGAATACCGGTACATAAAGGACGGGCAGGTTGCCTCCCAAAAAGGCATTGATGTGTCCAAATATCAGAAAACGGTTGATTGGACCAAGGTTGCTGCGGATGGCGTAGAATATGCTTTTATCCGTGTGGGCTGCAGAGGCTATGGCAGCAAAGGTACTTTAATCGAGGATGAGAACTTTCATCAGAATGTAAAGGGTGCATTGGCCGCAGGCATTGAAGTGGGGGCTTATTTCTTCAGTCAGGCCCTTACTGTGGAAGAAGCATTGGAGGAAGCAGAGCTGGTGCTTGAGCATTTACAGGGGTATGACATCAGCTATCCGGTTGCCATTGATATTGAGCGGGTTCAGGGACAGAAGGCCAGACAGGACGCTTTGACAGTGGAAGAACGCACAGCGGTTTGTATTGCTTTTTGTGAGCGTATAAAGGAGGCCGGTTATATTCCGATGGTTTATGGAGAGGAAGAGACATTTACCGGACTTTTGGATGCAGAGCAGCTGGCCAATTACGATTTCTGGGTGTGTGAAACCGACGGAACCATGGAATTTCCGTACGAATTTGCAGTATGGCAGTATTCCCATGGCGGCAGCGTGGCCGGTATTGCAGGAGATACCAATATAAGTATTTCTCTGAAGGAGTGGTAGGCAGCCGAATTGTTGCAACTGTTGGGCCGAGGATATGCTGCAGGCTTTTGCAGTAGCAGAATGCCGGTCATCAGATTGGCTCATGAAGGGGAAAAGACAGCATAAGTTTTAGACAAAGGAATGGTACAATAAAATGAGTTTTGAAGCAAATGTACGTAAGGTGGTTCCCTATGTTCCGGGCGAGCAGCCGAACCGACCGAACATGATTAAATTAAATACAAATGAGTGCCCTTATCCGCCTGCACCGGGGGTCTATAAGGCCCTTCAGACACTGGAAACGGGGGATATGCGGCTTTATCCGGACCCTACAGCATCCGGTCTCATTGAGGCTATTGGCGAGGCTTACGGCATGTCGAAGGAACAGGTTTTTGTGGGCGTTGGCAGTGATGATGTGCTGGCCATGGCGTTTTTAACCTTTTTTAACAGTGACAAGCCGATTTTATTTCCGGATATTACGTACTCTTTTTATGATGTGTGGGCCGATTTATATTACATTCCGTATCGGACCTGTGCTTTGGATGAGCAGTTTCAGCTTCGCATAGAGGATTACAAGCAGCCAAACGGCGGTATTGTATTTCCGAATCCGAATGCCCCTACCGGCGTGTTAGAGAGTCTGGAGCACATCGAGGAAATCGTTGCAGCCAATCCGGATGTAGTGGTAATCGCAGACGAAGCTTATGTGGATTTCGGGGGTGTAAGTGCACTGCCTTTGGTGGACAAATACGAGAATTTACTGGTAGTTCAGACTTTTTCCAAGTCCAGAGCTTTGGCTGGTATGCGTATCGGTTTCGCATTCGGCAGTAAGAAACTGATTGGGTATTTAAATGACGCCAAGTTTTCCTTTAATTCTTACACCATGAACCGACCGAGTCTGGCAGCAGGTATTGCCTGTGTGAAGGACGGTGCATATTTTAAAGAGACAACTGACAAAATTATTGCGACAAGAGAGTGGACCAAGGAGGAGCTTCGTAAGCTTGGTTTTCGTTTTCCGGATTCTTATGCGAATTTTATTTTTGCAACCCATGAACGGGTGCCGGCAGAGCAGATTTATCAGGCGCTCAGAGAGCAGGACATTTATGTCAGATACTTTAAGAAGCCGCGCATTGACAATTATCTGCGTATTACGGTGGGCACGGATGAACAGATGCAGGCGTTAATTGACTTTCTAAAGACATATTTACAACAAAATTAAGAGGTGTTTATGAAACAGAATAATTTTTCTTTGACAAGATTTTTAATTAAAGTACTTCAGGGCGCTTTGATTGGTCTGGGTGCAGTATTGCCGGGTATTTCAGGCGGTGTGCTTTGCGTTATTTTTGGTATTTACAAGACCATTATGGAGTTTTTGGCAGACCCGTTCCGTAAGTTTAAGACTCATGTACCAAAGCTGATACCGGTAGGTATCGGTGGTGTGATTGGATTCCTTGGCATTGCCAATGTGCTTTCTTTCTTCCTGGAAAAATATCCGGAGCCTTCGGTATGCCTTTTTGTGGGATTAATTGGCGGTATGCTGCCGTCCCTGTTCAGAGAAGCAGGGGAGCAGGGCAGAAGCATGGCCTCTTTTGTATCTATGGGGATTGCTATGGTGCTTGTATTTGCACTGTTAATCAGCCTGCAGATTTTCTCCGTAGAAATCACACCGAATTTTATGTGGTATATTTTCTGCGGCTGCTGTCTGGCGTTAAGCGTGATTGCACCGGGTATGAGCTTTTCTACATTGCTGATGCCACTGGGCTTATACGAGCCTTTTGTAGACGGTATCGGACATCTGGATTTTGCAGTATTGATACCGGGCGGTATCGGCGGTCTGGCAACCGTGATTCTTTTTGCCAAGGCTATTGATACTTTATTTAAGCATCATTATTCTGTTGCATTTCATGCAATCGTAGGTGTGGTAATCGCTGCAACGGTTATGATTATTCCGTTTGCAAGCTTTGCGGCATCTGTTACAAGCTGCCTGGTAAATGTGATTTGTCTGGCAGTGGGTATTGTGGCAGCACTTTGGCTGGATAAGTTCAATCAGAGATTTGCAGTGGAATGATTTTGACCAGGTAAGTGAAGCCGGAGGCCTGCGGGTCTTGCAGTAAACGATGACAGAGAACGGAGTTTTCTATGGAAAGCTATACAGATTTTGCAGAAGTATATGATGAATTTATGGACGCCACACCGTACCGGGTATGGTGTGAGCGTCTTTCGAAGATAATAGACACATACGGTATTTCTAAAAAGAGTAATGAGGCGGACAGGACAGGCCTGTCTGAAGAGGAGTTGGCACTTACCAGTGAACGTGATTTGATACTGGATTTAGGCTGCGGCACCGGGACACTTACGGAGCTTATGGCAGAGGCGGGATACGATATGATGGGCATCGATATGTCCTATGATATGTTGCAGATAGCCATGGAGAAGCAGGAGGAGTCCGGCCATGACATTATGTACTTGTGTCAGGATATGCGTGAGCTGGAGCTTTATTGTACGGTAGGTACCGTGATATGCGTATGTGACAGTATTAATTATGTACTGGAGGATGAGGAAGTTATTGAGACTTTTAAGAGGGTCAATAATTACCTGTTTCCGAAGGGCTTGTTTATTTTTGACTTTAATACCGATTATAAATACCGAGAGGTCATCGGTGATACTACTATTGCGGAAAATCGCGAGGATTGCAGCTTTATTTGGGAGAATTTTTATGACGAAGAAAGCCGCATCAATGAGTACGATTTGACGGTTTTTGTGAAAGAAGACGGAGATATGGAAGAGGAAGAGCAATTTTTCCGTCGTTTTCAAGAGACGCATTTTCAAAGAGGTTACGATTTGCAGGAAATGTTGCGTTTTGCGGCAGAAGCGGGGCTGGAATTTGTATGTGCTATGGATGCAGATACAGAGGGTGAAGTAACGGAAGTGACGGAGCGCGTCCTTATGGTATGCCGGGAGAAAGGAAAAAAATATGAGTGATTATATAGTAAGAGCTATTGCTGCAAATGCGCAAATCAGAGCCTTTGCATGCACCAGCAGAGAAACGGTGGAGGCTGCCAGACAGCACCACAATACCACACCGGTAGTGACGGCTGCCTTGGGCAGACTGTTGACCGGAGGTGTGATGATGGGCACCATGTTAAAGGGAGAGAAGGATGTGCTGACCCTGCAGGTACACGCAGGCGGTCCGATACAGGGTATGACGGTGACTGCAGATGCTTTCGGCCATGTAAAGGGATATCCCAATAACCCTTATGTAGACCTTCCGTTAAATGCCAAGGGCAAGTTAGATGTGGCCGGCGCAGTGGGCGTGGGCTTTATGAATATCATTAAGGACCTTGGATTAAAGGAGCCTTATGTGGGACAAACTGTATTACAGACCAGTGAAATTGCAGAGGATTTAACGTATTATTTTGCGACCAGTGAACAGGTGCCTTCCAGTGTAGGATTAGGCGTACTTGTTGGCAAGGATTATACCGTGGCACAGGCAGGCGGTTTTATTATTCAGCTGATGCCTTTTGCAGAGGACAGTGTAATTGACAAGCTGGAAGCTAATTTAAAGGACGTGGATTCTGTGACCAAGCTATTGAGCGAGGGACTTGCTCCGGAGCAGATTTTAGAGAAGCTGTTAGATGGCTTTGATATCGAATTCACAGACAAAATTCCGGTAAGCTTTTACTGCGACTGTTCTAAGAGCCGCGTGGAAAAGGTACTGATCAGTGTGGGCAAAAAGGACCTGCAGGATATGATCAATGATGGCAAGCCTATAGAGGTGAACTGCCATTTCTGCAATACCAATTATACCTTTGAAGTGGATGAATTAAAGGAGATATATAAGAAGAGTCGGGCGTAATCTGTTGAGAACGCTGTTAAAAGGCTGGGGATAATCATCAGAAACGGTGAGAAAAGGACCGGACAAAGAGGCTTACAGGTACTTCCGGAATATGGAGGCAGGGAGAATGGACGGAAAGAAAGGGCAGGCATATGAAGCACGGATTTATTAAGGTGGCAGCGGCTACCCCTAAAATTAGGGTTGCGGATACAAAATTCAACACGGGAGCAATTATTGCAAAGATTTCAGAGGCTTATAAACAGGAAGCGCGTATTATCGTGCTGCCGGAGTTATGCATTACAGGTTATACCTGCCAGGATTTGTTTAGTCAGGAGCTGCTGATTGCAGGAGCACTTGAGGGCCTGAGAAACATTAAGAAGGCTACTGCCGATATGGAAGCCTTGATTTTTGTGGGTCTGCCGATAGAGAAGTCCGGCAAGCTTTATAATGTGGCAGCAGTACTTTTCAAGGGAAATGTGCTGGGCTTTGTGCCTAAGAGCAATATTCCTATGTACAATGAATTTTATGAGGGCAGGATGTTTACTCAGGGCAATGAGCAGGCAGAGGATATATTATTTGACGGTGTATATGTGCCTTTTGGTGCGGACATTTTATTTGAGGTCCGTGAGGGGGCATTAAAGGGGCTTTGTGTAGCATGTGAAATCTGCGAAGATTTATGGGTGCCGGTGTCTCCGTCCTTGCGGCACGGGCTGGCGGGAGCCAATGTGATTGTAAATTTGTCCGCTTCCAGTGAGACAGTTGGTAAGGATGAATACCGTAATATGCTGGTGAAGTCTACATCCGCCAGACTGATGGCAGGTTATATTTATTGTAGTGCCGGTGAAGGTGAGTC
>JAFTXF010000077.1 GCA_017461685.1 Lachnospiraceae bacterium | reverse complement strand
GGCGGCAGACTGGGTAATTACAAATATTATGACATGGACAAGACGATAGAGGCAGCGCTAGAGCTGGCGGCACAGATGTAGTTTGTATCATAATCAAAAAATATCAGGAGTTCATCACTTAATCTATAGGTTAGGTGGTGGACTCTTTTGTATAGGGATATATGCACTTGTAAGCTATTTGAAGCTGAAAAAGAATATGCAGACCGCTGTTTTGTTAGACAGAAAGGACATTTCGGGTTGCCCGGCAGGATGGAGCGGTAATACTCATATAAAAATCCGCCAAAGCGAGAAGGTGGGGTCTCCTTTTGTACTGGGACTTTTAAGACCGGTTATTTATTTGCCATATGAGGTAAGCGGAGCTGACATGGAATATGTGATTGCCCACGAAGAAGCCCACATAAAACGAAAAGATCACTGGATAAAGCCTGTTGGATTTTTAATATTGTCTGTTTATTGGTTTCATCCCCTTTTATGGGCTGCATATGTGATGCTTTGCAAGGATATTGAACTGGCCTGCGATGAAAAGGTTATTGGTGCTTTGGACAGAGAGCATCGGCAAGCCTATTCTCTTGCATTGCTGAATTGCAGCATGAAGCGTTATCGTATTGCAGCATGTCCATTGGCCTTTGGGGAAGTGAGTGTAAAGGAGCGTGTGAAAGGCGTGATGAATTATAAAAAAACTGGATTTTGGATGGTAGTTATCGGTTTGGTTGTCTGTGTGGCTGTGGCAGTGTTCTTTTTGACTGACCCTGCAGAGGACGAGCAGCTGGCAACATATGGTGAATTTACCCTGCGATATTGCTTTACAGAATTCCTAAAAGGCGGGCAGACGGATTTACGAGGACATATCATGGCTCAGCTTTGTCAGGAGATTATGCCGACTATGGGGGAAGCCTTTATCATCGAGTATGAGCATGCAACCGGGCAGGAATGGTTTGATGCATTTCTGTCTTCTGCCCACACATTAAAAGCACAGTATGATGATGATACGCTGCAAAAATATTACCCGGCATCCCGGCTTGTTCTGGATTTGGAAATAGTTCAGTAAAAAAAATAAAATTCAGTAAATAATTTAATTATATTGACTTGACCTCCCGAAAGTAATATATTTATTATGTACAATATGTTGCTTTCGGGAGGTCGCGTTATGGCAGGGAAAAAGATTATCATTACAATTGCAAGAGAGTTCGGTACCAACGGCCATGAGATGGGTATGATTTTATCTGAGAAATTAGGCCTGCCGTTTTATGATAAGGATATTTTGACGAAGGCTGCCCATGAAAGCGGCATTGAATTAGACAAGGTAAAGGAAGCAGATGAGAAGATAAACTCCCGCATTTTGAAGCCGCTTTTGGGCTACAGTGCCGGTATCGGGGAAGAAGAGGACCTGCTGTTTCAGGCAGAGGAGCGTGTGATACGTCAGGTTGCTGAGCATTCCTGTATTATTATCGGCCATCTGGCAGATTATATTTTAAAGGATGACCCGGACTGCATTAAGGTTTTTATTTATGCACCTTTTGAGGAGCGTGTAAAGAAGATTGCCAAGAAGTACCGCATCAGCAAAGAGGAATCACGCAAAGTAGTCCGCAGAATGGACCAGGCCAGAAATAATTTTTACGCTTACTATTCTAACGGCAAATGGGAGCACAGCAAGGGTAAGGACTTGATTTTGAACAGAGCCACCATCAGTCTGGAACAGTGTGTGGACATGATCGCTCATTTAGTCGAATTGAAAATGAAAGAAAAATAAATCTTTCCATGTGCACTAAAATATGCTAGAATGGTTACAACTGTTTGGGGAATTATAGTTTTTATTTATGATAGACGTCGGCAGGAGGATTTATGCGTTATTTTTTTAAAAGCAGGATTGAAGTAAGAGAGAATGGCGGATTTATTCATATACCGTTTAATATTTGGGAAGTTTGCAAGCAGCGTGACGTTATCAAGGCCCACGTTGTTTTAAATAATAAAATTATTGCCTGTGGTTTGATTCCGGCGGAAAAAGGCAATTATACGATTCATCTGGAGATGGCTGATTTAGAAGGTGTAGATGTAGAAGCTGTACATAAGTTACTGCTTCACGTAAACGGTTCCCTGATAAAAGTGAAGCAGGACAGTCCGTATTCCCAGGAAAATCCTATCCGTGATATTGGAGAAGGACTTGAACTGATCAGGCAGCCTAACGACGGTCTTTGCGGCCAGGCAGTAGTAGCCATGCTTGCCGGAGTGACGATTCAGGATGTAGTGGATGTTATGGAATGCAGAGAGTGGCAGGGGACTATGGCACGTGTGATTTCTGCATTGAATTATTACGGTATTGAGCATAGCGAGATTATTTATTATACACAGGGTGCCGCGGATGCGATTCTTCCGGAGTGCTGCATTATGATGGAGAAGATGGGACGTTTTTGCCACTATTTACTTCATTATAAGGGTAAATTTTATGACCCGACCCTGGGAATGCTGGAAAACTATGATATGACCAAGCTACTGGGATATTTGGAAATCAGATATTAGGAAGCCGGATATTAGGAATCTGTCTGGTTTGGATGTAACAGATGAATTGCACTATTCTTCATGTGGGTGACGGATAGTGCATTTTTTATTATTGCCTTGTCGGATATCCGAGGAAAATACCTGCAGTAGATTTGGCAGAAAAATAAAAGGAATATAAATATATAAAAAAATTATTAAATATTAAAATAATGCTTGCATTTTTTTTAAAATGTACTAATATAGTATTAGCACTCAAAACGGCGGAGTGCTAACAAAAAGAATGAGAGCATGAAAGATATATAATTAAGGAGGTTCTATTATGACATTAGTACCATTAGTTGACAGAGTTGTATTAAAGCAGCTGGTTGCAGAGGAAACTACAAAGTCCGGCATCGTATTACCTGGACAGAATAAAGAAAAGCCACAGCAGGCAGAGGTTGTTGCTGTCGGACCTGGCACAGAAGAAGTGAAGATGGAAGTTGCTGTAGGAGATCAGGTTATTTATTCTAAATATTCAGGCACAGAAGTGAAGCTGGATGATGTAGAGTACATTGTTGTGAAGCAGAGCGATATTTTAGCAATCTTGAAATAATTTTTGACGGAGGTATTTTGACATGGCAAAGGAAATCAAATACGGCGCAGAAGCCAGAGCAGCCTTAGAAGAAGGTGTGAATAAATTGGCGAACACAGTTCGCGTGACAATCGGTCCTAAGGGACGTAATGTAGCACTTGATAAATCTTTCGGTGCTCCTCTTATCACCAATGACGGTGTAACTATCGCAAAGGAAATCGAATTAGAAGACGCTTTCGAGAACATGGGCGCACAGCTTGTGAAGGAAGTTGCCAATAAGACCAATGACGTAGCAGGTGATGGTACTACTACAGCTACTGTTCTTGCTCAGGCAATGATTAATGCAGGTATGAAGAACCTGGCTGCAGGTGCAAACCCTATTATTTTGAGAAAGGGTATGAAGAAGGCTACAGACTGTGCTGTAGAAGCTATTCAGGAAATGAGCACCCGTGTAAACGGTAAGGAGCACATTGCAAGAGTAGCAGCTATTTCTGCAGGCGATGATGAAGTTGGTCAGTTAGTAGCTGATGCGATGGAAAAGGTTAGCGGAGACGGTGTTATCACCATCGAAGAATCCAAGACTATGCTTACAGAGCTTGATTTAGTAGAAGGTATGCAGTTTGACAGAGGCTATATTTCTGCATACATGGCTACCGATATGGACAAGATGGAAGCTGTTTTAGAGAATCCATACATCTTAATCACAGACAAGAAGATTTCCAACATCCAGGAGATTTTACCTGTATTAGAGCAGATTGTTCAGAGTGGTGCTAAATTACTTATTATTGCTGAGGATGTAGAAGGTGAAGCACTTACTACTCTTATTGTAAATAAGCTTCGTGGTACTTTCAGTGTAGTTGCTGTTAAGGCTCCTGGCTTTGGTGACAGACGTAAGGCCATGCTTCAGGATATCGCTATTCTGACAGGCGGTACTGTTATCAGTGAAGAGCTTGGCTTAGATTTGAAAGAAGCAAATCTTTCTATGCTCGGCCGTGCTAAGAGCGTGAAGGTTCAGAAGGAAGCTACTGTTATTGTTGACGGTGCAGGTGACCAGAACGAAATTGCTTCCAGAATTGGACAGATTAAGAATCAGATTGAAGAAACAACATCTGAATTTGATAAAGAAAAATTACAGGAGCGTCTTGCAAAATTAGCAGGTGGTGTTGCGGTTATCCGTGTTGGTGCTGCTACAGAGCCTGAAATGAAGGAAGCTAAGCTTCGTCTTGAGGACGCACTTGCAGCTACAAGAGCAGCTGTAGAAGAAGGTGTAGTATCCGGTGGTGGCAGCGCATATATTCATGCATCCAAGAAGGTTGCAGAGCTTGCAGATGCATTAGAAGGTGATGAGAAGACCGGCGCTCAGATTGTATTAAAAGCATTAGAAGCTCCGTTATTCCATATTGCATACAATGCAGGTCTGGAAGGCAGCGTTATTATTAATAAAGTTCGTGAATCTGCAGTAGGTGTAGGTTTTGATGCTCTGAAGGAAGAATATGTATATATGATTTCCGCAGGTATCTTAGACCCTGCTAAGGTTACCAGAAGTGCGTTACAGAACGCTACCAGCGTAGCAAGCACATTGCTTACCACAGAAAGTGTTGTGGCTACTATCAAAGAGGATGTACCTCCAATGCCACAGCAGCCGATGATGTAACGGAAACGCAGAGGAAAATATAGCAAGAAAAAGGATTGCCGCACTTGTGCGAGCAATCCTTTTTCTTGCTATATTTGACGAGCGTAGCGATAGCGAAAGCACGGGGTGCTTGAGCTAACGTCTGCGTT
>JAFTXF010000076.1 GCA_017461685.1 Lachnospiraceae bacterium | reverse complement strand
TCTCTGCCGCCATGCAGCTATTACCGAAGGACTTGGCGTTTCTGACAGAATGAAATTGGTTATTGATGAGTGGGGCTGCTGGCATCCGGAAGGCTCAGGGCCAAGCAAAGGATATAATTTGTTTGAGCAACAGTCTACCATGCGTGATGCGGTAGTGGCGGCGCTTAGCCTGAATATTTTTAATAACCACTGCGATAAGATAAATATGGCCAATATTGCGCAAGTATGTAATAATCTGCATAGCCTATTTCTTGCCCAAGGCAAGAAATGTATCGTAACTCCTACGTACCATGTCTTCCACATGTACAAGGAACACCAGGGAGCAGAGTGCCTGCGCACGTTAATTTCTGATAATGACGATACGCATACCAAAATTTCAGTGTCCGCATCGGTCAAAGGGAACACTATAAAACTCACTTTGGCAAATATGTCCTGCGAAGAAGATGTAGAAGTAAAGCCAAATATTTTAGGTCTGCCGGGCCAGATTACTTCCGTAAGAGCTACATTGCTTACTGCTGATGATATGCGGGCTCATAATACCTTCGAGTCTCCTGAAACCGTAAGTCCTGTCAGCTATGTATTGTCTGATCTGGAAACAACTGTAAAATTACCGAAGGGCAGTGTGTTAGGTCTTGATATAGAGTGGTGCTAAGGAATATAGAACAGTACTTAGCGTGATGCAGGAAAAAAGCCGGGACGTTCTTGACAAGTCTGTTTATACAGCGTAGACTAAAAGTAGTTAATGTTGTAGATAACCTGGATTTGGAGGAGAGGTTTGCTTATGAAGATAAAGGCATATAAGGTATTTTATATTTTGGCAGTGATATTGGCGATTATTTCTGTAATCATGCAAATCCGGATTTGTTACATATATCCGAGGATTTTTACAGCGGTGCGGTTACGAACTATGCTGCTTGTAGAGGGCGTGATATTTGGTGTTCCAGCGCTAATATGTGTTGTTATCGGATTTGTGTTAATGCGTAGAGGAAAAAGATAAACATGGGATTTTGGATCTTTATGCTTATAATGAATTTATTGATTCCGGGAGTTATGTTAGGTTTCGGCTGGGTGTTTTTACATAAGCCTCCCAAGACCATAAACTATGGCTACGGATACCGCACCGCTATGTCTACGAAGAGTCAGGAAACCTGGGACTTTGCCCATCAGTACGCAGGAAGGCTGTGGTTTCAGTGGGGCAAGTGGCTCTTATTATCCAGCGTTGTAATTATGCTTTTCCTGCTGGGCAAGGACAAGGATACCATCGGCAATGTGGGTGCTGTCCTTTGTATGCTGCAGCTGGTACCAATGTTGGCGGTCATCGGACCTACAGAAAGTGCTTTGAAGAAGCATTTTGATGCAAACGGACGCAGAAAAATGCAGTAAATATTCGGTAGGAGTGTTGGTACATGAAAATAATTGCTAGAATAGAAACAGATTTCCCGGAGAAGTTCGGGATTCCCAGACAGAGCGGTTTGGTGGAGGAATTAAAAGGGACTATTGTTTTCGAACCGGAGTACCGTAATAAAGATGCTTTGAAGGGACTGGAAGGCTATAATTACATTTGGCTCTTGTGGCAGTTTGAAGGAGTAGAACGAGATTCATGGTCTGTTACCGTGAGACCGCCCCGTCTGGGCGGCAATAAGCACATGGGGGTATTTGCCACCCGCTCGCCCTTCAGACCCAATCCCATCGGACTTTCCTCGGTAAGACTGGAGAAGATTGAATCGGATACAGAACGCGGTCCGGTGTTACATGTGGCTGGGGTGGATTTACGCCACAATACACCGATTTATGACATTAAGCCATATTTACCGTATGTAGATTGTCATACGGATGCTACCGGTGGATTTGCCCATGAGGTAAAGGATTATGAGCTGAAGGTGGAGTTTTCGGAAGCGCTTTTGGAGCGTATCCCGGAAGAAAAAAGGCAGGCCATTATTGCAGTGCTCAAGCAGGACCCAAGACCGTCCTACCACAATGACCCGACCAGGCAGTATGGGGTGTCCTTTGCAGGCTTTAATGTACGGTTTGTGGTGGATGGTGGTGTGCTGACGGTAGTGGAAGTAGAGCGGTAGATTAGGTGATAGGTGTTTGCGGGGCTTTGCGGCAGGCTGTCCCAAAGCTTGGTAATTTTCCACATTAGGTAAAAAAAAGGAGCAATACATGATGTTAGCATTTATCATATGGAGTCTTATGGGAGTATGTTTTATCGCAATGGGTATTTACGATTACTGTGCCAAAAGTCCCAGACCATTTGGTTTTTGGGCCAATGCCAAGCAGTTTCCGGTAAAAGATGTACGGGGATATAACAGAGCACTTGGTAAGCTATGGGGTATCTTTGGAATTATTTTCATACTGCTGGGGCTACCGTTGTTAAAGGCAGGACAGAATTCCCCATGGGTTATCATACCTATTGTAGGCTGTATGTTTCTGTCTATCGGAACTATGATAGTGTACGTGGTAGTAATCGAACCCAAATACCGCGCATAGAAAGGCGGAGTGCATAGAAAGGCGGAGTGCATAGTCAAGTGCGTGCATATCCCAGTGGTGTCGAGTCTGGTATCGAACATAGTAGTACTTTGCAGAAAATACAAATAAAACGGGTTAGCAGGGGCCCTTCCTACGAAGGAAGAAGATGCTCTGCTAACCCATTTTTATAATAAAAGGAAGTGTGATAGTCGTCTGTGTAAACGAATATGACGGCTTCATACGGACTTTATAAAAGACCGCATTTATTTCAAAAAGTCAAATTGTGCAATGTACAGTTTATAATACTCGCCCTTCAATGCCATCAATTCATCATGATTACCCTTTTCCTGTATACCGCCGTTATTGACATACATAATGCAGTCAGCATTTTTGATGGTGGACAAGCGGTGCGCGATAATAAAGGAAGTACGTCCCTCCAACAGGCGGTTTAAGCCCTTCTGAAGCAGGATTTCCGTCTCGGTATCAATGCTGGAGGTTGCCTCGTCCAAAATCAGTATTTTTGGGTCTGCCAGAATGGCTCTGGCAAAGCTGATCAGCTGGCGCTGTCCTGCAGAAAGTCTGCTGCCTCGTTCAT
>JAFTXF010000075.1 GCA_017461685.1 Lachnospiraceae bacterium | reverse complement strand
TGTCCTTGCAGCGGAGTATGTAGGTGTAGTTCATGTGAAAATCCTTTTGCAATATCATTGGTTTTAGTTTAGCATTTATATGCCGCGCATACAATACGTCAGGATGCTTCCTGTCAGGATACTTCCCGAAGAGAAGCGTTATAGTTTTGCTTTAAATTGAGACGGAGAATGCCCTACGGTCTTTTTAAAGCATTTGGAAAAATGCTTGATATCCGGCATTCCTACTTTTTCGGCCACTTCACCGATGGTTACTGGGGAGGACTGCAAAAGTACGATTGCCATGTGCATCTTATAGTGCAGTACATATTGGTGCAGGGTCAGTCCGGTATATTTCAAAATCAGCGTACTGAGATAATTTTCGTGATAATTAAATTTTTCTGCAATTTCTCCGTTGGTAAGGGGGAGATGGTAATGGCTGTGGATATACTGGAGTATATCTTCGGCTTTTTTCTTATTAATGCCTTGCTCACGGGTGGCGGCAAGGCGGGCTGTCTGAGTCAGAATATCTTTTAATAAAGTACTGCAGCGAACGTCATAATACAGGTTATGATTGACGAATTCCTCTGCAATCTCTATAAATTTTTCCTCAAGGGAAAATGCACGCTCAATATGGAGTGTTTGAGAAAGCGGTTCGCTTTCCGTAAATATTTGTTTTTCCAGAATGTCTTCCAGATGAAAACGGTTGTAAGATATAGGGGGTATTGGGGTGCTTAAATCTGCATGGGCCTGATAAAAGTCAAAATTGCAGCCTGAGAACACAGGGATATCCTGCTCGAAGAGGAAACGGTATGGAGTCCCGGCCGGCAGGTAAATCAGGGTTCCGGCATGGAAAGGATATGACTGGCCGGCTGCTTCTAACAGACCGTTGCCGCTGTGACAATAGAAAATTCTGTGGTCTATTGCCTGCAGCAGTCCCTGCAAAATGCTTCTTTCATTTGTTCTTGCGAATCGCACATACGGATTCCAGTTTTGCATATTCATTTTATATGTTCCTTTCGTGGCATTTGTTCCTTTTGTGGCATCAGTTCCTTTCATGGCATCAGTTCCTGCCGGAAGACAAAGAAAAAATCTTTGTTTTGTACGAAAAAATCTTTGGTTTGTAAGTTGATGATACCACAGGAAAGAAATAAAATAAAGAAAAATCATAGATAGATGGAGGAAAGGATTATGATTGAACGAAAAAAGAAAAGAACCGCAAGAATCGGTATTTTTGCGGTAGCACATGCTACATATTGGGAGCAGTTTCCGGGGCTGGAAGCCAATATTATGGGCTTTCACAAGGATTTTTGCGAAATGGTAGAGGCGCAGGATGTGGAAGTTGTAGATTTCGGAATGGTGGACAGCAGTGAAAAAGCATTTCAGGCAGTGGACCGGATTCTTGCAGCAAAGGTAGATGTATTATTTTGCAATATGGTAACCTATGCCACATCTTCTGTGTTTGCACCTATTATCAGAGAAGTGAACTTGCCTATGGTGCTGGTTGCTTTGCAGCCAAGGAAAGGACTGGATTACACACAGGCAAACACCTTTATGCAGTTGGAAAATGACAATATTTGTTCTGTTCCGGAATTTACAGGTGTGGCAATCCGCATGGGTAAGAAGGTGGATGATGTAATCATCGGACATCTGTATGGGGATGAAGAGGCTATGAGGGAAGTGTCCAAATGGTGCGACATTGCAAAGGTGCTTCATGACCTGCACGGTGCCCGCATGGGATTGATGGGACATGTGCTGGAAGCCATGTATGATATGCATGCGGATCCTACCGCAATTTCCAGTGCATTTGGTGTACATGTGCCTTTACTGGAGATTGAGGATGTGGTAAGGCTTTATGATACGGTAACCGAAGAAGAAATTGCAGCCAAAGAGAAGCTGATTTTGGAAGAATTCGATACGCCGGTACCTGTTTCAGATCCTGTTACCATGAAACTCACTGATGCAGACCTGCGACAGGCAGCTCATACCGCTGTGGCTTTGGATAAGCTGGTAGAGAAATACAATTTAACCGGCCTTGCCTATTATTACGAAGGCAGTCCGGACAGTATTCAGCGTAGGGTAGCTACCTCTTTCATTGTGGGTAATTCCATTCTGAATGCACAGGGCATACCTATGTGCGGGGAATTTGATATCAAGACCTGTATCGCCATGCTGATTATGGACCGCCTGAATATCGGCGGCAGCTTTGCAGAGTTCCATCCTTTTGATTTTAATGAGGACTTTATTCTGGTGGGACACGACGGGCCTCACCATATCAAGATTGCCAATGGCAAGCCGGTGCTTCGAAGTCTGACCAAGTATCATGGCAAGCCGGGACAGGGTGCTTCCGTGGAATTTAAGATCAAAGAAGGCCCGATTACTATGTTGGGCATAACCCAGAATGCAAGCGGCGGTTTCAAATTTGTAATCGGTGAAGGATATTCTAAGGAGGGCCCGATTCCGCCTACCGGAAATACCAATACCCGCGGATTTTTCGAGCCTACTACCAAGGAGTTTATCAAGAAGTGGGTGATGGAAGGCCCTACCCATCATTATGCGCTGGGTATCGGTCACCATGCGGAAACCATCAAAAAAATCGGTGATATCCTGGGAATCGAATCCGTGATTGTAAGATAGGAGACATAACGTGGAATATAACGGTAAAAAAATATGGGAAGAAGATCCGGAAGCAGCAGATGATTATCGTCAGCGCTATGTGGAAGGAATACAGATATATATGTGGTAGAGCATTTGATGCCTGCCGTGAGTATGCGGTAAAACAAGGCTTTGATGGCATGATTTTTGGCTTGTGTAATAGTCGGATAGAGCAGGACGCCTATGACGAATGTATCGTAGGAGGAAAATATGTAACAAAAAAATAAATTACCGGGACATAGAAGAGAATACAAATTTACTATGTCCCGGTATTGAATTTGAGTTAAAGCGGCTGTTACAAGCGTGGATTTAAATTTTATTAAGCCTTACGTGCAGCAAGCTCTTCCTGCATCTTTGTAACAGTCTTCTTATCTAAGTTATAAACAAGGGACAGGCCCACAAACTGCATAATTGCGCTAAAGAGATATAAAGCAGGTACTAAGTAACGCATATTGGTAGCAACTTCCATGGTCTGATTACCTTCGTTAGCGCCAATATAGCCCAAAGCTACCATGACTACCAGAGCAAGTGCAGGACCAACGCCCTGTGCCAGCTTACGGAAGAAGGAGTGTAATGCATAAACGGTACCTTCCTCGCGGCTGTTAGTCTTCCATTCGTTGTAGTCGATAGCATCGCCCATCATTGCCCAGGATACAGTAGAGTAGATACCCATACCAAGGCTGTTGAACAACTGACATACAACATAAATAAGCATACCTGAAACGTTTGGAGTAATCGGAAGGAATAACATAAATGCGCAGGCTATCATACTGATAACAGCACCAACAGTAGCCAATTCTTTCTTACCGTACTTGGTAACCATCTTACGTGCTAACGGTGTGAACAGAATAATCGGAATCATTGCAAACATCTGGATTACACCGGAAACCTTTACATTATTAAAGTAAGACTGGAATAAAACAGTCACTGCTGCAGTGCCGCCCTGCATACCAAGGAACATACCTACTGCCGCGATAGTAGCGCCCATTGCCGGACGGTTCTTTACGAAATTAGCCATGGCCTTAATTACATTGAATTTCGGCTGGTCATCATTTACTTTTACATCTACTGCGTCGCGGATTTCTGTATTGCGGATCATGTACTGGAAGCTGATAAATCCAAGGATACCCATGATAATAGCAGCGATAAATACACGTTCACCAATCAGATTGTCCTCAGCATCATAAATTAACATCGGCAAAATTGCCATAGGCACCATGTTACCCAACATAGAACCAACAGAACGCCATGCAGAAAGGGAAGCACGGTCAGCCTGCTTGCTGGAAATTAAAGATAATAAAGAGCCGTAAGGAACGTTTGCGATGGTATAGAATGCATCCCAGATAACATATCCACATACAAAAATAATCATCTGTGCCCAAAGCGGAGCGCTCGGGAACGGAAGGAAGCACAAGGAACCGGCTACGATAAGACCTATAGAACCGAACCATATGTACTGCAGGAACTTGTTACGTTTATACTGACGACGGTCAGCATCGATAATTGAACCGATTACCGGGTCATTAATAGCATCCCATATCTGCACTACTACAAGTAATAAAGAATACCAAAGCTCTAAACCCATAAACTGGGTCCAGAAAATCATCATTATTCCCTTCAGAGCAAAACTCATGTTACAGCCGAAGTCACCGGCAGCGTATGCGAGACAGTCACGCATACCAAATTTGCGGAATCCGTTAGCATCTAACTGGATTGCCTTTTTTTCTTTAGCCATTTTGGATGTCCTCCTCATATTTTTATTTATTTTGAGGGGAGCAGGCCGGCTCCCCTTTCATTCATATAGGAAGCACAAATGTCAAGTAAATTTTTTTGTTAAGCATGATGCCTGCAGCATCATTGGGCTTGCTCAGTACAAATTATTTTTCTTTCTTTTTAATTTTGTTTAACTTTGCATTGAATGCAAGCATCTCATCTCTTGTCAATGGTTTTGCACCCATAGCGCCCATCATGGACAGAAGACGTTTTACGGTAAAGCCGCCCAGGAAGCCCATCATTTCGCTGCTGCCCATCATAGAACCTGCATCAACCATGGTTTTCTGGCCCTTCATTGCCTTTGCCATCAATTCCATAAACAGCATCTTGCCGCGAAGAGTAGCTAATACATCACTTGCCTTGTCGTTAATGGAGAAGTAGCCTTCCGGAGCAGTAATATCAAACCAGTTGAGCACATCGCCGGTTTCTACCATACGGTAAGCATCATTAAACTTGTCCACTTTCACAATCTTAGAAGTATCTTCACAGTCGCCGGCCTTTGCCACTAATTCAGTAGTACCTGCATTCGGTACATCAAAGTAGAAGAAATGAACGTCGCTGGTTTTTTTGCCTAAGCTTACGCCGTTTGCAAATAATTCAACTTCCGGTTGATTGGAGTAAACAGTAACCTTAGTCACATCTTCCACACGGTCTACATAACGCTTGCCGCAGATGTGTACAAACGGTTCGTCAGACAGCCATGCCTTGTAAGCATAGAAGGAATCCTTTTTGTACTTTCTGTCGAAGGTCATTAAGCCCTTGTGGTTCTGACCGTCCTCACCGCCTTCTGCACGTGCATCTGCACCAAAGTCAAACATATTCCATACGTGAGTAGCCCAGATATATTTTCTGGAGAATAACTGCTTGATTAACTCTTCATGATAATAAGCCTGATATTCTTCGGAGTAGTCGCCCTGTTCCGGATTAGAGTTGTGCCAGTTCAAAGCTTCACAGCCGTACTCACTCATACCTACCGGCAGGTTCGGGTATTTAGCATGGAACTTATCAAACCATGGACCGTTCATAGAGGTGTCACCGCCATACCAGCCAAAATAGTGATTCCAGGATACAGTATCCGGAATCTGAACATATGCGCTGTCCATATCGCACATAGAAACAACCGCCATAGTAGTTTTTCTGGTCTTGTCCCAATCATGGCACAGGTCATTTAAAATGTGGTGATTCTCTAATAAATCCGGATCATCAGCACCCTTCATGGAGATTTCGTTAGAAAGACCCCATACAAAAATGGATGCATGATTGTAATTCTGTGCAATCAATTCCTTCATCTGAGTAATGGTATTTTCACGACCCTTTGGCATGTGGTTGGAAATGTAAGGAATTTCTGCCCAAAGTACAAAGCCCATTTCGTCACATAAATCATAGAAGTACTGGTTGTGCTGATAGTGTGCAAGACGAATGGTAGTTGCACCTACTTCGTAAATGTACTCTAAGTCTTCTTTGTGGTGCTCCGGAAGTAATGCGTTACCGATACCTTTACGGTCCTGATGACGGGACACACCGCGCAGAGGATATTCTTCGCCGTTTAAGATAAAACCTCTTTCCGGGTCAATTTCAAAGAAGCGGCAGCCGAATTTCACGGTTCTGCAGTCCAATTCCTTCTCGCCGTCTGCTAAAACAGCTTCTAAAGTATAAAGGAATGGGTCCTTGCGGCCGTTCCAAAGGTGTACATTTTCGATTACAAAGCTTGCTTTGCCTTCGTTTGCTGCCACACAAGCTTCTGCAACTA
>JAFTXF010000074.1 GCA_017461685.1 Lachnospiraceae bacterium | reverse complement strand
TTCCAAGGTGATTGATATTTTTGAAGAGCAGAAGATACTTGACAATGTGGGGGAGGTTGCTCCATACTTAGAGGAGAGATTAAATGCTTTCGTAGAGAAGTATGACTTCATCCAGTGTCAGAGAGGCTTGGGACTTATGCGCGGTCTTGTATGCTCCTGTCCGGTTGGCCCGATTATTACAAAGGCTATCGAAAAGGGACTGATACTGATTAATGCAGGTACCAACATCATTCGTTTTGTACCGCCTTTGGTGATCACCAAAGAGGACGTAGATACCATGTGCAATATCCTGGATGAATGTCTTTTAGCAAGATAGGAGTTTAGATATGAAATTGCAGCATAAAATTATAATAGTTCTTATGACGGTTCTGGTGCTCGTTGTAGGCTTTATGAGCTACAATGGTTTAAACGGTATGGGATTTCACAAATTCCTGGAAAAGCGGGAGAGCGGTACGGTTTATCTTTGGTATACCAACGAACTGATGAGTGATTATTATAATAATGTGGCCAGTATATACAATAAAAGCAATAAAGGCGTGGATGTAGTTCCGAAGCTGGTAAGTGCCAGTGAATATCTGGAAAATATTTATCAGGCTTCCATTCAGGGAGAGGAATTTCCGGATTTATATGTGATTACCAATGACGTGATGGAAAAAGCATATCTGTCCGGGCTTACCGCACCGGTAGAAAATGGAGCAGAGGTGAAGAGTGCGTTTCCTGAAGTTGCTTTGGAGGCGGCTTCCTATGATGACATGCTTTTAGGATATCCGATTTACTTTGATACCAGTACCCTTGTGTACAATAAGACTATGCTGGAGCAGATTGCTTATGATCAGTTTGTGATTAATGCAGAGGCAGAGGGGGTAGAGAATCCGGAAGCTATTGAAGTGCCGGAGGAAGATATTGCCAATCTGGTGAATATGATGATTCCAAAGACTATTGATGAGCTCATCGAGCTTTCCAATAACATAGAAGCGCCGGAAGGCTTAGAGACCGTATTTAAATGGAATATTAATGATGTATTTTTTAATTATTTTTATCTTGGGGAATACACCTCACTTTCTGCAGATAATATAGACATCTATAATGACAATACAGCGGCCTGTATGGAGATTTTCAAGCGTGTTACAGAATATTTCTACATGGATGCGGAGACCGTTACCACAGAGAATGTTCTGGATGAGTTTATGCAGGGCAAGGTGCTGTTCACTATTTTGGACTGTGAATCTGCAGTAAAATTAGAGGCGGCCAATGCAGAGGGACTTTTAGAGTTTGCATACGATTATGCCTTGATTCCTGACCCGGGCAGGGTAATTCAAAAGGATGAAGAGGGCAATAATGTGGTAGTTTCCGGGGACACGATTTTGCAGGGACGTCCATTATCTACCACGACTATTTTGGTTGTAAACGGTTATGCAGACCAGCCTCTTGCGGCAGCGGATTTCGCAGAGTTTATGACTATGGAGAATTATTTTACAGACCAGCTCTACGAGAAAACGGGCTATATACCTGCTTACAACAATGCTGCCACCTCCGGTACTATGGAAGAGGTGTTTAAGATGGAATACGAGGCTTCCGTACCTATGCCAAACAGTATGGTAACCAGCAATTTCTGGATGCTGTTGGAGAATGCATTTAATGAGATCTGGGACGGTGCCGATGCCAAGGAGACACTGGAGGCCTTGGAGGCAAGATTAAAAAATCAAATTCCGGGTGAATAATAGTACTAAAATCCAATCAGAGTGGATATGACTAAAGAGAAAGAAAGTGAGGTCGTATTACTATGATTGGATTTTTGATTGCAATTATTTCCGGTGCACTGATGAGTGTGCAGGGTGTTTTTAACACCCAGGTTACAAAAGCAAGCGGGATATGGGCGGCAGCCTCCTTTGTGCAATTTTCTGCTTTGATTGTGTGTCTGGGAGCGTGGCTTCTATTTGAAAGAGGTTCTCTGATGCAGGTGTTTAGCGTACAGCCCAAATATATGCTTTTGGGCGGTGTAATCGGTGCTTTTATTACCTATACGGTTATTCAGAGTATGAATAGCCTGGGACCGGCTACATCAGTCATGTTGATTGTTATATCTCAGCTGATTGTAGCTTATGTGATTGAAGTGTTTGGTATGTTTGGTGTGGAGAAGACCGGGTTTTCCATGCGCAAGATTATCGGCATGGGGATTGCCATTATCGGTATTATTATTTTTAAGTGGAAGTAAGTTTAGGAATTATTAAGACTTATTCTGTAACAAATACTTGCCTTTGGCGACTTTTTGACATAAAATGATAAATGTATCATAAGAGGCTGACCCGGAAGGGATGATACAATGTTTTTGTACAGAATTTATATAATATCGATGTTGATGTTTCAACTGCTTTGGCTGTCAGGCTGCAGCGGGCAGGCGGTGTCTTTGGAAGAGGCATTGCTTGCAGAGCATGGCGGAATGGTTTCGGCAAGTGAGCAGGATAGTCCGGTTTCAGATGTCGGGGCGGAAACGGCCGGGACTGAGTTTACGGAAGCAGAGAAGCTGCTTTATGTCTATGTTTGCGGTGCGGTAGCAGAACCGGGCGTGTATGCTTTGCAGGAAGGAAGCCGTATCGTGGCTGCAGTGGAGGCGGCCGGCGGTTTTTTACCGGTAGCAGCTACAGAAGCAGTCAATCTTGCAGAGCTGATTCGCGATGGTATGCAGATTGTAGTGCCGGATTTGACAGAGTATGAGAAAGTACAGGCGGAGGAGACAAGGCAGCAGGATGGCCGGGTCAATTTAAATACCGCCTCGGCAGAGGCTCTTTGTGGCCTGAGCGGTATCGGGGAAGCCAAGGCAGAGGCTATTCTGGCCTACAGAGAGGAAATCGGCGGTTTTCACAGCATTGAGCAGTTAAAGGAAGTAAGCGGCATAGGAGACAGCTTATTTAATCAGATAAAGGACAAAATTTACATAGAATAAGGGGTTTGACATGGCAAAAAAGGTTTTGGTTGTAGATGATGAGAAGTTAATTGTAAAAGGAATCCGCTTCAGTTTAGAGCAGGACGGCATGGAGGTAGACACGGCATACGACGGAGAGGAAGCTTTGGAAATGGCTAAGGCTAAGGCGTATGATATTATTTTGTTGGATTTAATGCTGCCAAAGCTGGGTGGTTTTGAGGTGTGCCAGCAGATACGTGAGTTTTCCCAGGTACCTGTTTTGATGCTCACCGCCAAAGGGGATGATATGGACAAAATTCTGGGCCTGGAGTACGGTGCAGATGATTATATTACCAAGCCTTTCAACATTTTAGAGGTGAAGGCGCGTATGAAGGCTATTATGCGCCGCACTATCCCGAAAGAGGAAAAGGTGCAGGATACGGACGTGATTGAGAACGGTGATTTGCGCCTGGAAAAGAGCGGACGCCGTTGCTATATTTTGGGACAGGAGATGAATCTGACAGCCAAAGAATATGAACTTTTAGAGCTGTTGGTTTTAAATCCTAATAAGGTATACAGCCGCGAGAAGCTTTTGACGTTAGTCTGGGGAACGGATTATCCCGGAGATGTGCGCACCGTGGATGTGCATATCAGAAGACTCCGTGAGAAGATTGAGAAAAATCCCAGCGAACCGAAGTACGTACATACGAAGTGGGGCGTGGGTTATTATTTCCTTTGCAAATAGGCAGGTGTTATGAGTAAGCTTAAGCAAATCCAAAAGTATTTGGGTGATTTCTTCAAATCTTTCATCAGTATCAGAAGCAGCATCTTTATCATTATGCTGATTGTGGGTATCGTTCCGGCTTTTATATTGTATGTAGGTATTTTACAGAATTATGAGACTAAGGCTGTGGAGCTAAGGGCCAATACGGTGCAGAATCAGCTTAAGGTGCTGTCCAATCATTTGGTTACTTACAATTATCTGGAGAATCCGGATTCTGATGTAATCAGTGCAGAATTAGAGATGATTTCCAATTTATATGAAGGGCGTGTATTGATTATTTCCGGCAATTATCAGATTATTAAGGATACCTATTCCATCAGTCAGGGCAAATACATGCTTTCTGAGGAGATTCTTAAGTGCTTTCGGGGAGAGAGTATTACGCGCTACGATAAAGTAGACGGTTACATAGAGATGACCACTCCGATTAAACGTAAAGTCACGGAGCTTGGAGAGCACGGATTGGTAGAGCGGGAAGTGGTGACGGGTGTTATGTTTACCAGTATTTCCAACAGCTCTATTGTGGATACGCTGGAGGTGCTGAGTCATAGGGCCTTTGTACTGCTTAGCTTTTCCATGGTTATTATTGTAGTGGTGGCGGGTATGCTTTCCAGGTTGTTAGTAGGGCCTTTTAAGCGACTGAGTGTATCTATCAGCAATATTAAAAACGGTTATTTTGACGAGTTTACCCCGGTAAATACCTATGTGGAGACCCGTCAGATTACTGATGCTTTCACAGAGCTTATGGGGCGTATGAAGGTATTGGATGATTCCAGACAGGAATTTGTGGCCAATGTGAGCCACGAACTAAAGACGCCGCTAACCTCCATGAAGGTGCTTGCCGATTCCATTGCAGGTATGGGAGGCGCTCCGATAGAGTTGTATGAGGAGTTTTTCAAGGATATTACTGCAGAAATCGACAGGGAAAATCAAATTATTACAGACCTTTTAGCGCTGGTTAAGATGGACAAAAAGGCAGCGGAGCTGGTAGTGGAACCTATCGACATGGCAGATCTTTTAGAACTGATATTAAAGAGGCTGCGTCCACTTGCCCGTAAGAAGGATGTGGAACTGGTGTTAGAATGTATCCGTCCGGTTACAGCTGAGGTGGACGAGGTAAAAATGAATCTTGTTTTTACCAATCTGATAGAAAACGCTATCAAATACAATAAAGACTACGGTAGTGTAAAGGTTATATTAGACGCTGACCATAAAGATTTCAAGGTAGAGGTCAGAGATACCGGTATCGGTATTTCCAAAGAGGATGCCGAGCATATTTATGAGAGATTCTACAGAGTAGATAAATCTCATTCCAGGGAAATCGGCGGAACAGGCTTAGGTCTTGCCATTACCAAAAATGCGATTATGATGCATAGAGGTACTATTTTTCTGGACAGTACACCGGGTGAGGGCAGTACATTCACCGTAACCATTCCACTGACACATCAAAAAGGATAGAAACTATGTTGCAAAATATATGGAAACAAAATTATATACGCAGAATTTGGGCACTGTCAGCGGTATTTGTACTGTTTCTGTTCCTTGCAGGCTGCGAAGCAGAGGAGGTGTCAGGAACACCGGCTGTGATGTCCTTTATCAGCTATGATAGTTCCAAGATTATAGAACAGACGGTATACCTGAATGGTGTGACCACAGAAGAGCAGCTACAGGAAGTGCTGACGATTCTGGCCACACCGCCACAGAAGCTGGAGTATCAGGTTCCCCTTTCGCAGGGCTTTACAGTGTTAGATACGAAGCTTACCGATAATCATCTGGTACTGAATTTTTCAGGGGAATATAAACAACTGCATTCGATGATGGAAATTTTAGTCAGAGCGTCGCTGGTCAAAAGTCTGACTCAGATAGAGGGGATTGACAGCGTAGAGCTTCATATTAACGGAGAGCCTTTAAAGGACAGTCTGGATAAGGTGGTGGGCAGTATGACGGCAGACATATTTATTGACAATGCGGGCGAGGAAATCAGTACCTATGAAAAGGTAACTGTGCGGCTTTATTTTACCAACGAAACCGGAGATGCACTGGTTGCCGTGGATAGGAGCAAGGCTTACAATTCCAATATTTCCCTGGACAAGTTTGTGGTAGAGGAGCTTTTAAAAGGACCGGAATCTACAACCCAGGGGGTTTATCCTACCATCAATCCGGACACGAAGCTGATCAGCACACTGGTGAAGGATAATATTTGCTATGTGAATTTTGACAGTACTTTTTTAAAGCAAGTATATAGTGTGAATGCAGAAATTGTTATATACAGTATTGTAAATTCGCTCTGCGAACTGTCAGGCATTGACCGTGTGCAGATTTTTGTGGATGGTAGTTCCGAGGTCTTGTTTAGAGAACTGATACCTCTTACGACCACATTTAGTAAGGATTTAAGCTATACGCAAGTCAATTCTAAGTAATTCTGTTTTGGAGGAAAGGCATGAAGCGACCTTTGGGATGTGTTTGCCTGTTCTTCATCCTGTTTATTCGAATATTTTATGTATGTTTCCCACCTGCTTTGCCGGACTACGGTTTTTGGCAAAGCAGGGAGGTATACGTAAGCGGTCAGGTAATTTCCAAGAAATATCAGGAAATAAATAATGAATCCCGGGTAGTGTATACTCTGAATGAGGTTCGGCTTCAGGAGAACAGTGCAGCAAAATCAGATTACGTTTCCGATAAAAACAATTCTTTTCAAAATACAAATATTTCCATACAAAGTACAAATAATTCTTCTCAAAATATCGATAACAATTTCCAAAATACGAAAGATGATACCGGCACAGAATATGCGCACAATCGAATATATTGCTATGCTTCCGAAGAATACCCGGAGGTTTATTTGGGTTCCCGGATTTGGATGAAGGGGACCTTTCGGGCGTATTCAGCGTCAGAAAATCCGGGACAGTTTGACAGCAGGCTTTACTATCATATACAGGGCGTGGGTGGCAGTCTGCAGGAGACAGAGCTGATATGGAGTGATGGCGGGCAGAATGTTGTTACACAGCGGCTATATGAGCTGAAACAATATTTTCTACAGAAAATTGATAGATATTTTGATGCGGAATACGGCGGTGTGATAAAGACCATTCTGTTGGGGGATAAGTCGGATTTGAATCAGGACATGAAACAGCTTTTTCAAGAGGGTGGCATTTTACATATTCTCACCATATCGGGACTGCATATCAGTATGCTGGGGATGAATGGCTTCCGTTTGCTGCGCAGAGCGGGGCTGTCTCAGAAGATGTCTGCAGTTGTGAGCATGGGAATCGTGATACTTTATGGAGCCATGATCGGAACCCAGGCGGCTACCTTTCGCGCAATCTGCATGTTCTCCATGCAAATGACGGGGATATTGTTAGGAAGAACCTATGACAGGCTGACGGGGCTTGCTGTAGCGGCAGTTCTTCTATTACTGGAGCAGCCAATGTATGTTTTCTACAGCGGTTTTTTACTATCCTTTGGGGCTGTGTTGGGGATTACGGTGTTGACGCCTATGGTGGAGCAATTATGTAAAGACAGGGGAAGAATCATAGCGTGGTTTGGAAAGCTGTTTGGAAGCGGTATTGGGATTCTATTGGCCACCTTTCCGATTCAGTTATACTCCTATTATGAATATCCTATATATAGTATGCTTGTAAATGTAATTGTGCTGCCTTTTTTGCCTTATATTGTAGGATTTGGGGCAATTGTCCTTGCCGTACCGAATGCGGCAGCAGTGCTGGCGGTTCCTTTTGCGGCAGGGGCTGAGGGGCTGCTCTGGATTTATCAGTGGGTGTGCAGGAAAAGCCGGAGCCTGCCTTATCATTGTCTGGTCTTGGGAGCACCCAAAGGGTGGCAGATTTTGGTGTACTATGGCTGCCTGGCAGCGCTGGTGTGGTGTATGAAGCGTAAATGGAAGGGTAAGCCGGGGAGTAAGCTGCTGCAAAGGATGGGCAGTAAGCTGCAATATGAGCCTTTTCGGAAAGCGGACAGGAAGATTTTTCGCAGAGTTTTTCAGATGTCATTGCTTTATAAGATAGTTCTTTCGGTTGTATTTTGTGTGGCAGTCGTTGTGATTTTATGGCGGCCGGTGTCAGGGGTTGCGTGTAGCTTTTTGAGTGTGGGGCAGGGAGATTGCGCGATTGTACGATATAGAGAAGAAACCTATGTGATTGACTGCGGCAGCACCAGTAAGAGTAACGTAGGAATGCAGATTTTATTGCCTTGTCTAAAGTATTATGGGGTATCGGAGGTGGCAGGTGTATTTATCAGCCACGCGGATGCCGACCATATGAATGGCATTATTCAGTGGCTTGAGAATTATGAACACAGCCATGTTTCCATAGGAATGATTATTTTACCGGAATTAGCGGATGCGGCACTGGCGGAAGAATTTGCAGAGCTATTTGGGCTTGCTGAGAAGGAAGGAATCCCGGTAGTAACCGTAGGGGCAGGTGACAAATTAGAGTTAGGAGAGCTTGAAATAGTAGTACTTCATCCTGTGAAGGGCTATACAGATACAGAGGATGCTAACGCATATTCCCAGGTACTTTTATTTTCTTATGAAGACCAAAGCATTTTATTTACAGGCGATATCGGTGCAGAGCAGGAGACATTACTTTTGGATGAATTGGCGGGAGAAAATATTGTACTGTTAAAGGCAGCGCACCACGGGTCTAAATACTCTTCTTCGGAGGCTTTTCTGGAAGTATGTTGCCCGGCCAATGTAGTGCTTTCCTATGGTGTGGGTAACAGCTATGGGCATCCCCACAGGGAAGCGGTGGCACGTATGGTGGCAGCGGAAGCGGAGCTGTGGTATACCGGACGGCATGGGGCTATTATGGTTGAGATGAATGAGGAGATAGAAACATATGGATTTAAGGAATGAAAATAAATAAAATTTCATTTTGGAGGAGATATCTGGAACATCAGTATTAATGGACAATTAGGAAAAGTCATGTTAAAATACAATTAATATTATGCGAAGGGAAATGCCATGAAGCGGATATTAGAAGATATAAAAAGTGAAAGCTTTCGTAGAGTTTACGTACTGTACGGTCAGGAGGCTTATTTACAGAAACAATACAGAGACAAACTGATAGAGGCCATGCTGGGTGAGGGAGATACTATGAATTTCTGGCATGTGCAGGGGAAGGATTATTCTGTCCCGCAGCTGATTGATTTCGCGGAGACGATGCCTTTTTTGGCAGAGCGCAGAGTAATTGTTTTAGAAGGCACCGGTTTGCTGAAAAGCGGCGGGGAGGAGCTTGCAGGTTATTTTGCTGAGGCTTGTGAGACAACCAATTGGATTTTGGTGGAGAGCGAATGTGACAAACGAAGCAAGCTTTTCAAGGCGGCAGATAAGGCCGGACTTTGCGTGGAGTTTACGGTTCAGGATGAGACCACTCTAAAAAGATGGGTTTTAGGCATGCTTAAGAAAGAGGGCAAGCAGATTACAGAGTCTACGCTGGAGTTGTTTTTGGAGAAAACCGGTACGGATATGCATGTAATCAGGCAGGAATTGGAGAAGCTTGCCTGCTACACGCTGGGTAAGGAAGTGATTGAAAGAGCAGACGTGGAAGCCGTCTGTATCACCAGAATAACCGGACATATTTTTGATATGGTAGATGCCATCGGTGTCCGGGACAGACAGAGAGCGCTGGCGCTGTACAATGAGCTTCAGGCATTACGTGAACCACCTATACGTATTTTATTTTTAATCGGCAGACATATGAATCTCCTGCTTCAGATAAAGGATCTGAAAAAACGTGGTGTGGATCAAAAAAGTATGGCTGCCAAGGTTGGTGTGCCGCCATTTGCAGTGGGTAAGTATGTGAAGCAGTGTAGTCTTTACAAGACAGCACAGTTGAAAATGGCCTTAGAGCGGTGTATACAGGCGGATGAGGCTATTAAAACCGGGGCATTGCAGGATAAAATGAGTGTGGAATTATTGATATTTGAATTGACTGCCTGAATATGGTTATAGATGTTTGCAAAGCTCAGGAGCCCGACGCCCGGAATGAAATATGTTCCGTCTCAGGGTCGTTTTCACTCCATGAAAAACGCAACGGTACTAAGCTCAGACTGCGGCTAGCACCTTGCTTCACCTACGAACCTGCCACTGGCAGCTTCTTCGGATGCTAGGCAGCTAAGGACCGGCGCTTTTCAAGGCCCCTTTGCCGGAACATATTTCATTCCGGACGCCGGACTCCGGAGCTTTGCAAACGTCAAGAATGTGTGTAGAAAGAAAGGATAAAAACATGAGAATTGGTATGGGTTATGATGTGCACAAGCTGGTGCAGGATAGAGATTTAATTATGGGAGGCGTGAAGATTCCCTATGAGAAGGGGCTTTTGGGACATTCGGATGCAGACGTGTTGCTGCACGCCATTGCGGATGCTTTGCTTGGTGCAGCTGCGTTAGGGGATATCGGCAAGCATTTTCCGGATTCAGACCCGAAGTATAAAGGGATTTCCTCCCTTTTGCTTTTGGAGCATGTAGGCAATTTGTTGGAAGAAAATTGCTTTTTCATTGAAAATATTGATGCAACTATTATTGCACAGGCACCTAAAATGAGACCTTATATTGACGAAATGAGAGCTAATATTGCAAGAGTACTTGCAATTGATATTTCTCAGGTAAATGTAAAGGCTACCACAGAGGAAGGACTGGGCTTTACAGGTACCGGTGAAGGAATTTCCTCACAGGCGATATGTCTTTTGACCAGCCCGAGAGATATGGCCACTATGGAGGTAGGAAGGGAAAAGGGCTGTGCCGGCTGTGGAGGATGCAGGAAGGCATAATTATAAAAATAATCGATATTGTAAGTAGAAAATATATTCAGAAAATAAACGATGCGATCAGTTTTAAGCTGGTCGCATTTTTCATTACATAGGAAAGTACGCTTTCCTATGTAATAAAAATAATTGGAAAATTGTGGAAAATGACTAATTATGTCGAAAGTATTGACAATAAATTGTGCAACATATATAATTTCCAACTGTAAGATAGTATATAAATTTAGGAGGTGTTATTTTGGATTTAAAGAAATTTGCAACGGAGACCAGAAATCCAAGAACCATGAATCTGGATGAGATGACTCCGCTTCAAATTGTAACGGCCATGAACATGGAGGACCGGGAGGTTCCGCTTTCTATTGCAGAGGTTCTTCCTGAGATTGCAGAGGCAGTATCTATTATAGAGCATGCATTCTTAGAGGGAGGACGCCTGTTTTACATGGGTGCAGGTACCAGCGGCAGATTAGGTGTGTTGGATGCCAGTGAATGTCCGCCTACATACGGCGTAGACCCCGGGATGGTAGTAGGTTTGATTGCCGGTGGTGAGAAAGCTTTTATCAAGGCAGTAGAGGGCGCAGAGGACAGCCGTGAGCTGGGCAGACAGGACCTGATTGACAACAATCTGAATTCCAGAGACGTGGTGGTAGGTATTGCAGCCAGCGGACGTACCCCGTATGTATTGGGTGGACTGGACTATGCAAACCGGATGAATTGCAAAACGATTGCTATTTCCTGCAACAAAGGCAGTGCTATCGGACAGGCTGCCGGTCTTGCAATTGAAGCGGAACCGGGACCGGAAGTACTGACGGGCTCCACGAGACTGAAAGCAGGCACTGTACAGAAGTTAATTTTAAATATGCTTTCCACTGCTTCTATGGTGAGAATCGGCAAGGCATACCAGAATTTAATGGTTGATGTAGTACAAAGCAATGAAAAATTGCGCACGCGTGCAGAGAATATCGTTATGGATGCAACCGGTGTTGAGAGAGCAGTGGCAAGAAAGACCATTGATGAAGCTGACGGCAAGGTAAAAACGGCTATCACCATGATTTTGGCTGACTGTGACGCTGCAGCTGCTACAGAGTTGCTTGACAGGGCGAAGGGACATGTACGTGAAGCAATCAAAATGAGAGGAGAAATATAGTATGACAAACGAAGAACTTGTAAAAGTAATTCTCGAAAAGGTCGGCGGACAAGAAAATGTTCTTGCTGCTACTAACTGTATGACACGTCTGCGCATCGACGTGAAGGATGATGCGAAAATCGACGATGCTGCTTTAAAGGGTATTGAAGGTGTTATGGGCATTGTACATGACAAGGCAGGCTATGTAGAAGTAGTCGTAGGACCCGGCAAGTGCAGAAAGTGCGCTGATATCTGTGCGGCAATGGGGATTCCGGCTTCTGCAGACAGAGCAGATGGTGCCGGCGCTGCAGGCACTTCTGCTACCTCTACCAGGAATGATTGGAAGACCAATAAGGAAGCTGTAAAAGCAGGTCAGAAGCAGAGCAAATTTAAGACACTCTTAAAGACCTTCGGTGAAATTTTTGTACCGCTCATTCCGGGTGTTATTGCAGCCGGTATTTGCTCCGGTCTTGCCACCTTACTGGCGCAGTTAGTACCTACATATTCTGAGAATGTAGTATTAACTGTAATTTATAACTTATTAACTTTAATCAATCAGGGCTTTTTGACATACCTAACAGCATGGGCAGGTTACCGTGCAGCTGAAAAGTTTGGCGCCACACCAATTCTCGGCGGTATGCTTGGTATGATTACCACATTAGGCGGTATTGATAATATTTCTCAGGCAGTTGGTTTATATAATGCCGAGACACCGTTAAATGCTATTTTAAGAAGTGGCCGTGGTGGTGTTCTTGCGGCTGTTATCGGTGTATTTGTACTTGCAAAAGTGGAAAAGTGGGTTCGTAAGCGCATTCCGGATGCACTTGACATCGTGGTTACTCCATTATTAACTATGATCATCGTACTGGTTCCTTACATCTTCCTCATCATGCCGGCTACCGGTTATGTGTCCACATTCCTTTGCTGGATCGTGGAAGTTGTATGTATGAGTGAATCACTCTTTGTACGTATTATTGCAGGTTACATTGCATCCCTACTGTTCCTTCCGATGGTTGCCATGGGTATGCACCACGGTCTTGTTGCTCTCTATACGGTACAGCTGGAGACATTGGGCTTCGTAACACTTTATCCTGCACTGGCTATGGCTGGTGCAGGTCAGGTTGGTGCTGCAATTGCTATCTACAGAAAAGCAAAGAAAGTCGGCAATAAGAGAATGCAGTCCGTTATCAGCGGTGCACTTCCGGCAGGTGTTTTGGGTGTAGGCGAGCCTCTGATTTATGGTGTAACGCTTCCGATGGGTAAACCGTTCATCACAGCCGGCCTCGGCGCAGGCTTTGGCGGTGCTTTTGCCATGGCAATGCAGGTTGCTTCTACCACATGGGGTCCATCCGGTGTTATCGCTTTGGCAGTTATGACCGGTGGTCCGAACGGCCCGGTATGGAGTGTTATTTACTATGCAATCGCACTTGCAATCAGTTATGTTATGGGTTACCTTATTACCAATATTGCAATTAAGCCTGAAGAGGTTGCAGAAGCGTAAGAAAAATAAAAAGCTGCAGTATCTATGATGAAAACTCAAAGATACTGCAGTTTTTATATATACGTATGTTTACTCAGCCTCTGCAATCACAGTCTCACCGACCACCGCATCGATACCTGTGTGAAGCTTCATGTTCGGATAGTCATCAGAATTGGTTACTGCCAGAATGCAGGTAATCGGATAACCTTTAGACTGAATAAGTTTCGCATCAAATTGGATGAGCTTATCGCCTGCCTTTACATGATCGCCCTCGTTTACAAATAGCCGGAAGCCTTCGCCATTTAAGGAAACTGTATCAATACCTTCATGAATCAATAGTTCCATACCGTTTGCAGCGGTGATACCTACAGCATGCTTGGAGTCAGCCATAACGGTAGAAACCACACCGTCACAGGGAGCTACGATAAGCTCGCTTGCTGGTTCAATAGCAAGACCGTCACCTAACATCTTGGAAGAAAATACAGGGTCATTCACCTCTTCGATAGGGATAACCTTGCCGGTAAGGAACGCCTTTAATTCGTTCGGGTTTACAGGTACTTCGTCTTTTTTCTTTTTAAAAAATGAAAACATATTTCTCTACTCCTTTAAATCTATGTGCTTTGCAAAAATTTCTGATTATATTTTATATGAATGCGGTTGTAATTGTAAATAGAAGAAAGAAAAATGCTGCTGGTAATTATTTCAAGTAAAATATAACAGTGCCTTGCGGTGTTGGCGGAGAGCGAATCTATGCTAAGTACATTCGTCCGGCCAATGCCAAGAAGGCACCTGCAGTATTTGCATTCCATGGTTATTCCGGAAAATCCTGGGATTGGTTTACCTGTATGTCTTATGTGAGCCAGGGCTTCTGCGTGGCATCACTTGACCAAGGCAGAAGTGCTGATGTTTACCGGACTGATGGACAATGTATGCCCGCCTTCCACACAGTTTGCAGCCTTCAACAAGATTACAACCAACAAGAAGGTTATCTTCTATCCTGAGTTCGGTCATGAAGGGTTGCCTGATTCCAATGAAATTGCTATGGAGTGGTTTATGGAGTAAATGGGATTCTGCCGTCTTGACAAATAAAAAATGTGTGGTATT
>JAFTXF010000073.1 GCA_017461685.1 Lachnospiraceae bacterium | reverse complement strand
GACGGTGGAGCAGCGAGCGGAACAGGCGAAGTGCGGACGTAAGCAAGCTTGCTGCCATGGCTTTAGGCTGAGCCTTTGTGCCGTACTATTACCACAAAGGCTCATTTTCCCAAATGCCCTGAAACCCTGATTCTATCAGCATCTTTTTGGGAAGTCGCAAATTCCCATTTCCCAATTCCCAATTGATTTCCCCTTTACGCAGGAAGAATTATCTTTTGAGAAGGTAATTTTTGACAGATACCATCAAATAACTTTTTATATTCTGGCTGTATAGAAGACGTGGTTCTTCTATATGGCCATAAATATTTTGAAAGGAACAATGCGCATTATGAACTGTACATGAGCAACAATGATAAAATCAACGGTTATCAGATGGATTTATTGAGAAATGCCGCCGAGTGCGGTATAATAGACCTAGCCAGTGTACTTGATATGTTTATGTCAAATAAAAGAGAACAAGTCAAAAAATTACATCCTTATGCACTGACACCGCCTACTACCGAGGGTGGCAGATGGCAGACCTGCTACAAGGATGAAAAAGGTAAAAGAAAAAATATCAAGGCACAGACACAAGAGGAATTGCTCGACAAGTTGATTCCTATCTATTTTTCTAAATCGCACATTGACAAGCTGACTTTTTATGGATTGTATGAGGAATGGTTGGAATATAAGAAAACCTGTACCGACAGTCCCAACACTATACTGCGTCATAAACAGCATTATAGGAAATATCTTGAAAATTCTGTTCTGCATGAAATGAGTATTAAAAGAATAGATGAACTCCTGCTTGAAAAAGAATGCAACCGCATTGTAAAAGAGTTCAGGCTTTCCAGAAAAGAATGGACGAATCTGAAAACCATTTTACCGGGAATGTTCACCTATGCTTATAAAAAGAAATACCTGACCGAGAATCTGATGGAAAATGTAACAATCACTGTAAAATTCCGTCAGATTCAGAAGAAAACAGGACAGACCGAAACATATAATACGGATGAATTAAAGCACTTGATTCAATATCTGGATGGTATGTATGCAGAGACTGGTGATCTTGTTTTCTTGGCAGTTAAGCTGAATTTCCTGTTGGGGTTGAGAGTGGGGGAACTGGTTGCCCTGTGTTGGGATGACTGGTGTGATGATAACCATTTACGTATTGTTCGGGAGGAAATCAGAGACCAAGAGCAGAATACCTATCACATAGTAGATCATACGAAACGCATACAGACCGCTTTGTGGTAGTTGTTCCAAAGGCAAAGGCTATCCTGTCACAGATAGACCGACAAGGGCAATACCTCTTCATGTGTGATGGTGAACGTATCACATCCCGTCAGGTAGCGTATGTATTGGAGAAATATGCAGAGCGTCAGGGAATGGCTACCAAAAGCACTCATAAAATGTGGAAAACTTATGCAAGTTTATTAAACGCTCATGGTGTACCGCTGGATTTCATCAGAGAGCAGGTGGGGCATTCTAACTTGCAGACCACGCTCACATATATCTTTAATCCGCTTACGGAAAAGGAAACTTATGACATGATATCCAATGCCTTATAAGGTGTCTTCAAGTGTCTTCAAATGTCTTCAACTTTTGAACAGTAAAAAAATAGCGGAAACCCTTAAAAATCTAGGCTTCCACTACAAAATAAAAAAGCGCGAGACGGGGATCGAACCCGCGACCCCCTCCTTGGCAAGGAGGTGCTCCACCGCTGAGCCACTCGCGCATGTGTTCCTTCGAACAAATAGTACTATACACGATAATCGGCCTGTTGTCAACACTTTTTTGAAAAAAGTTTTTAAATTTTCTAAATAATCAAATTTACGGGAAAATTTGATTATTGATTCATTAAGAGGCTGAAGCGTCGGAGAACTTTGATGTGAAAGAAGCAGGGGAAAAGAAACTGAAGAGAAAGGCACAAAGAGTTATTGCATGGAACCGGAGGGCATGATAAAATAAGCAGGAACCATGACGTTTTACAAACGGCTAAGGCATGCATCATTAAGATTTGTACAACAAAGCAGAAAAGGATACCTAAAGCAAATCATGAAATACTATATGGCCCCGTTGGAAGGCATTACAGGATATATTTACAGAAATGCGCACAGCGCTTATTTTGAGAAGTTTGATAAATATTTTACTCCTTTTTTGGCGCCTCACGGCGAGAAGGAGAAGCTGACCCACAGAGAACGGAATGATATTGCGCCGGAGCATAATCAGGGCTTGTATGTAGTGCCCCAGATTTTAACCAATAAGGTCGGGGATTTTATCCGAGTGGCCGGGATGTTAAAGGATTTGGGATATGAAGAGGTGAATTTAAATCTGGGCTGCCCTTCAGGAACGGTAGTGAGCAAATATAAAGGTGCCGGTTTTTTGGCAAAACCTCAGGAACTGGAGGCATTTCTGACAGAGATTTTTGAAGCCTTGGATATGAGGATTTCTGTTAAGACCAGAATCGGTATGTATGGGATAGAGGAATTCGAGCAGATATTGGACATTTTTGAGCGATTTCCTTTGGAAGAGTTGGTGATTCATCCGAGGCTCAGACAGGAATTTTATAGCGGTACGCCACATAGGGAAGTATTTCATCAGGCGGCAGAACAGTCACGGCACAAGCTTTGTTATAACGGAGATATCAGTTTGGCGGAACACATTGCCGGGCTCCGGAAGGAAGAACCACAGGTGGAGCGGCTGATGATTGGCAGAGGGATTTTACGAAATCCCGGTTTTCTGGATTTGGCAAGGAAGGGACAGATGCCGGAAAAGAGTGTACTTAAGGAATTTCACGACAGGCTCTACGGCGACTATCGTGATATTATGCCGGGAGAGCGGCCGACTTTATTCAAGATGAAAGAATTATGGTTTTATATGGGGACGTTATTTACCGGCTGGGAGGAGTGCCATGCCAAGCAAATCCGCAAGGTAAATTCCCTCAGGGACTATGAGCAGATTGTCAAGCAGATTTTTCGGGATGAAGTGTATGTGCAAGAGGTGTAAATATGTCTTTGGCAGTGCCCCATTTTATGCGCTGTCTAAAACATAATGATTTGGGAGGAAGCTGAAATGTCATTCGAGAACTTATTTTCTATTATGAGAGAAGCATTGATAAAGATGGACGTGAGTGAGGTTCAGATCCATGTTGCCTTTGAATTTCAGGTGCTGGGAGACCCGAAAGGTGTTTTTTATGTAGAAATTGACTGTGGGCAGATGAGGGTAGAGCCATATAATTATTATGATAGGGATGTATCCTTTGCAGCGAGCGCGGATACTTATCTTGCAATTGTGAATGGCGAGTTAAATCCAATGCTTGCTTTTGCAGTAGGCAGAGTAAAGGTGTACGGTGATATGAGCAAGGTGCAGCGTATATTTTCTCATAAAAATTACAAAAAGTATTTACTAAAGTAGGAAAGCTAGTGTATAATAAACAAAAATTAATGAACAAAGGAGAAACATATGTTAAAAAGAATTCTTACTGCATTATTGGCAGCAACTATGATTTTTAGTATGGTAGGCTGTGGCAGCAGTGAAGATGTTGCTGCAGACGGTGATTTCAAAGTAGGTATGGTTACCTCCGTTGGTGGTGTAAACGATGGTTCTTACAGCCAGTCCGCGTGGGAAGGGCTGACAAAGGCTGAAAAGGAATTAGGCGTTGAGGTAACATATTTGGAATCTAAAACAGATGCAGACTATGCTTCAAACATTGAAACTTTGGTGGATGAAGAATATGATGTGATTATGGGAGTGGGCTTCCAGTTAGCAGATGCTATTGCAGAAGCAGCAGAAACATATCCGGATCAGAAGTTTGTTATTATCGATGACAGCACTTATGCAGAACTTCCGAACTTAGCTTGCTTAATGTTCGAACAGGCTCAGGCTTCTTACTTGGTTGGTTACATTGCCGGCATGACAACAGAATCTGACAATATCGGTTTTGTACTGGGTATGGTATCTCCGGTAATGCATGAGTTTGGCTATGGTTTTACTGCCGGTGTATTAGCAGCTAACCCAGACGCAAAAGTACAGATGGCCAATGCAAACTCTTTCGTAGATTCCGCAATCGGTAAATCTTTGGCAACTTCTATGATCACAGACGGTGCTGACGTGATCTTCCACGCAGCCGCAGGTACAGGTCTTGGTGTAATCGAAGCATGTAAGGAATCTGATATCTATGCAATCGGCGTAGACTTCGACCAGAATTATCTGGCTCCGGAGCATGTAATTACTTCTGCATTAAAGAAGGTAAATGAAGTAGCATATATTGTATGTGAACAGGTTATCAATGACAGCTTCAAGACAGGTATCACTGTATACGATCTTTCTAATGAAGGCGTAGGCTATGCAGACTGTGATTTGATTTCTGATGAAGTCAGAGCAGCAGTAGAAGATGTAAAAGCACAGATTTTGGCGGGTGAAATCGTGGTTCCAAAGACACAGGAAGACTTTGAAGCACTTTACGGCGATGTGTATACATTAGACTAATATGATGTAGGTTCTTTCGGAAATCAGCAGAATTTCCGAAGGAACCTATTTTAAAAAAATTTTTATTCTTTCTTTAAAAAGGCTTTCGAAAATAGTTCTGAAAAAAGTTCTGAAAAAATAAATTATTTTTGAAAAAAGATGTTGACAAAGTACTACATATCTGATATATTAATCAAGTCGGTTGCGACAGTGAACGGGATCTTAGCTCAGCTGGGAGAGCATCTGCCTTACAAGCAGGGGGTCACAGGTTCGAGCCCTGTAGGTCCCATTTTCTTTTCTTTAACCGATTAATTGAATATGGCGAGGTAGCTCAGTTGGCTAGAGCATGCGGTTCATACCCGCAGTGTCGGGGGTTCAAATCCCTTCCTCGCTACTGCAAAAGTCCCTAGAAATAAGGGACTTTTTGATTTTTGCGTCATATTTCGTGTCATACATGTTAGAATAATGTCTCAAAGTGACTGTTTGCTTCGGGACAATGTATTGAGGCACTCAGCCTGGGACGCGATATGGATTATTATCATTTTGACGAGGGTGGCATAGCAGCGGTCAATGCAAAAGCTGCAGAGGTCATTCTTCAAGATAAACACGATTTTATTTTAATATACAACGGCAACTACGATTCAGTCATGCACAAAAAGGGGCCGGAAAGTGTAGAAGCGTTGTCCGCACTTGGAACAAACTGTCATACATTTTCGTGGATTTCCGAACTGATTCAAAATAATTGGAAACATCATAATACCTTAGTCGGTTTTGCAATGAACCACGGCTGCCATGAAATAGACGGAGGCTGCGTCTCTCACGGATTGGATATGGTAGAAGATATAAATATCGTTCATCTGTACAAAGGGTATTTGGGAAAAGAGGATTGATATGCGCGTATATGTGATTAGACATGGAGAAAGCGAAACAAACCTGGATAAAAAATGGACAGGTTGGCTTGATGTTCATCTTACAGACAAAGGGAAAGATGATGCAAGAAAAGCCGGCGAATTTCTGAAGCAAGTTTCTTTTGAAAAAATTTACACAAGTGATCTCTGCCGCGCTGTGGAAACGGCAGAGATAGCCATCCCAAATTGCAGCTATGAAAGGTTGCCTCTTTTGAGGGAAATCAATGTGGGAACCTTGGCCAACAAGCCCCTGTCTATCCTGACAGAGGAGCAAAGAGCGCACGCTGTAAAATGGGGTTATGAGTATTTCGGCGGTGAATCAAAAGATCATTTTTACAACAGAATCAGTCAGGTAATGAAAATGCTCGAAACACTTGATTGCGAAACCGTAGCCATGTTTTCACATGGAGGATGGTTACGAGGGATGCTTGATACAGTAGTTGGAACCAGGCTACCCGGAAACAAGGTATGTTGCAATAATTGTACCATTGCAATTTTTGAATATACAAACGAAATTTGGCGGCTTCATAGTTGGATAAATCTTTCATAAAAATAAATGTGCCGTACATTTTAAAGCATCAGCAAAATTTCTCGAAAATCGCAAGGAAAAGTGAATATAGTTCTATTTTAAGAGATTATTATACAAGAATATGCAGGAGAAAAATGATAAAATAGCTATAATCAATAAGATACGATTATGAAGTCAGGCAGACCGCCGGATTTCACAATCCTACACACCCCCCCCGAAAAAAAGAAAGGAGCTTTGATTATGGCAGAAAGCAGATTAATCGGTGGTTACCCTGTAATCGGTATCCGCCCAACTATCGACGGAAGAAGAGGACCGTTAAAGGTTCGCGAAGGTCTTGAAGACCAGACCATGGGTATGGCACAGGCTGCAAAGAAATTATTTGAGGAGAATTTAAAATACTCCAATGGTGAGCCTGTAAAGGTTATTATCGCCGATACTACTATCGGTCGTGTTGCAGAGGCAGCAGCTTGTGATGAGAAATTCAGAAGAGAAGGTGTAGATATTACCCTTACTGTAACACCGTGCTGGTGCTACGGCTCTGAAACTATGGATATGGACCCGAATACCATTAAGGCTGTTTGGGGCTTAAATGCTACAGAAAGACCGGGCGCAGTTTATCTGGCAAGTGTGCTTGCAACCCATGCACAGAAGGGTCTTCCTGCATTTGGTATCTACGGTCATGACGTAGTAGATATGGATGACGCTACCATCGGCGAAGATATTCAAGAGAAATTATTAAGATTCGGTCGTGCGGCAGTTGCAGCAGCAACTATGAGAGGCAAGTCCTACTTACAGATTGGTTCTATCTGTATGGGTATCGGCGGTTCTATTATTGATTCCGATTTCTTGGAGTCTTATTTCGGTTTAAGAGTAGAGTCTGTTGACGAGGTGGAAATTATCCGCCGTATGACAGAGGGTATTTATGATGAGGCTGAGTATCAGAAGGCACTTGCATGGGCCAAAGAAAAGTGTATCATCGGCTTTGACAAGAACCCTGACTTTGTAAAGAAGAGCGACGAAGTGAAGGAAGAGCAGTTTGAGTTCGTTGTCAAGATGGCTGTTATTATCAAGGATTTGATGAACGGCAATAAAAACTTGCCGGAAGGCCGTGAAGAAGAAATGGTGGGCCACAATGCGATCGCTGCAGGTTTCCAGGGACAGAGACAGTGGACAGACTTCTATCCGAACGGTGACTTTGCAGAGGCTATTTTAAATACCTCCTTTGACTGGAACGGTGCGAGAGAACCGTATATTCTTGCAACAGAAAATGACGTGCTGAACGGACTTAGCATGTTATTTATGAAGCTTTTAACAAACAGAGCACAGATGTTTGCGGATGTTCGTACATATTGGAGCGGTGACGCTATTAAGAGAGTAACCGGTTATGAAATCGAAGGCTATGCAAAGGAAGCAGACGGTGTGATTCATTTAATCAATTCCGGTGCCTGCTGTCTGGATGCAAACGGTGAAGCAAAGGATGCTGACGGCAATGCAGTGATGAAGCCTTGGTATGAAGTGACAGAGGCTGACCAGGATGCGATTATGGCTAATACTACCTGGAACCCGGCAGACAACGGATATTTCCGCGGCGGCGGTTATTCCTCCAGATTTGAGACAAAGGCTACCATGCCTGCAACCATGATTCGTCTGAATCTTGTAAAGGGCTTAGGTCCTGTTTTACAGATTGCAGAGGGTTGGACAGTAGGTCTTCCGGCAGAGGTTTCCGATACCCTTTGGAAGAGAACTGACTACACCTGGCCATGTACCTGGTTTGCACCAAGATGCGACGGCAAGGAAGGTTCTGCATTCAAGAGCGCTTATGAAGTAATGAATAACTGGGGTGCTAACCACGGTGCGATTTCCTACGGACATATTGGCGCAGACCTGATTACTCTTTGCTCTATTTTGAGAATTCCGGTATGTATGCACAATGTTCCTGTAGAGAAAATCTTCAGACCAAAGGCATGGGACGCATTCGGAATGGACAAGGAAGCAGCAGATTACAGAGCATGCGCAACCTACGGTCCAATGTATAAATAAATTAAAAATACTATTATTGCAACAGGAGAAGGCGCATTATATGCCAATGTGATGCTGCAAAAGGGCGTAGTAAAATAAATAAAAGCCGGCACTGTGAAAGGTGCCGGCTTTTGATATGATAGGAAAGATCCTGAAAGATTGAAGAAGCAGGAAGGGAACTTGTATGCTTTGTGCTTGCCATGTGTTGGGCGGAAATTGCCTTGCGTGTCAGATTCTTGCGAGCGCATGTCGGTGACAGGTCCGGTGGATAACAATGGTTATTTATGAAAATGCTGGCTGATAGAGGACTTATATTCGCTTGGAGTCATATTGGCGTACAGCTTAAAGCACTTGGAAAAATACTGGGGATTATCGTAGCACAATAAGTCTGAAATCTGCGTGATATTGTACTTTCCTTCCCGGAGCAATTTCTTGGCTTCCTTTATTTTCAGGGAGTTATAATATTTCATAATGCCGTCCTTGCGAAACTGCGAAAACAGCTGTTTTACGGTGCTTTCACTCTTGCCTACGGCAGTGGCAATGTCTTTAATCGTGAGCTTGCGATAGAGGTTATTTTGCAGAAAATCCAAGATTTCCTTCACCGGATATGGGATGTCCACTTCGTCAATGACATAAATCCGGCGCATTTTCTTGGTCAATACTTCTGTATTGCGGCGAAGCCTGATGAGGAATATTTCAAGCAGGTTCTTGGTCATCTGGCTGCTGCCAAAGGGCGCAGAGTCTATTTTCTGCAGCTTTTGCAGCAGAGGGTTTGTGCTGTCTTCTAATCGGAAGCAGGACAGCCCCTCTGAAAAAAGCATGGAAAGCATGGACTTTTCCTCGGTGTTCAATCTGAAGATTTTGCCTTCAAAATATTTCATGGCAGGACTCTTACATTCAAAGGTCATGATGCTGACGTTGGGCGACACTGCATTATTGCCGGACAGATTGTGATATTCGTTGGGCTTATGAAAAGTCATCTCGCCGCTTTTTAAAACAAAGCGGTTTTTGTCTGCAGTGCAGATCATTTCCCCTTTATCAATATAAACCATTTCCCAGAAATCGTGTCTTTCACCCTCGTAACAAAAATTCTTGGATAACTCCATATAAAAGATTGTAATTATTTTATCGACGTTAAATACTTTTTCAAAACTGGTACGTGTAAAATTATCTTCCATGCATGTGCCTCCATGACTGATTTTACACTTATTATAACTGATTGTACACTCTAATGTAAAGTGGCTTTTGTTATAATGATATATAAGAATGCCAGTAACCCTGGATTGTGGGAGTGCAAACCTCGTAACACTTGGTAAGCATTTTGACAACCTGATCATATATGTATCGGGGGCACCGAGTGAACTTCAGCGGCAGGCGAAGGGAGGTCGGTACGAAGGTATACCCTTTCGGTATAAGCAAAATAAAACTGGCGAAATTTTATTAATAATTTAGGAGGTGCGTATGTATACAGTTTTAGTAGTATCCTGTCATCCCGATGACATGGAAATTGCCTGTGCAGGTACACTGTTAAAGTGTAAGGAGCGAGGCGACAGAGTGGTTGTATGCCATTTGTGCAGCGGCGACCTGGGACATGAGATTATTCCACCACATGAGCTTAAGCCTATGCGTGCAGAGGAAGCCCTAAGAAGCGGCAGAATCGGCGGCTTTGAGGTTATTTACGGCGGCTTTGATGACCTGGAGATTTATGAGAATAATAAAGCTTCCAAGGATAAGGTTGTGAATATTATTCGCAAGGTAAATCCGGACTTTATTATTACCCATGACCCTAACGATTATATGCCTGACCACAATGCGGTATCCAAGCTTGTTTTTGATGCTTCCTTCGCAGCAACCGTTCCGTCTTATCAGGCAGAGGTAAAAGAGGCAGCCAAGCTGGTGCCTATTTACTATATGGACACGCTGTGCGGTGTAAATTTTAATCCTACAGAGTATGTGGATGTTTCAGACTATATTGATACCAAGCTTGAGATGTTAAATTGCCATGAGTCCCAGATTGTCTGGATGAGAGACCACGACAATATCGATTTTCCGGATATGGTGAAGACCTGCTGCAGATACAGAGGCTTCCAGTGCGGTGCGGATTATGCGGAAGGCTTCCGCCAGTGTCAGGTATATTTGAAGGGCACTACCAAGAGATTGCTGCCATAGCAGAGTAGTAAGCAATTTGACTGTGAACCATTAAAATAAAAGGATACAGAAATGCTCCGATGCAGAAATGAAGGAATGCAGAAGTGCCCGGATACAGAAATGCCCGGACAAGGAAATGCATGAACACAGAATGGTTGCCACTTGAAAGGAAAAGATGACCAAACGAAAATAAACGGATTTTATTCGAAGGGTAAAAACGGTTTTAAGTGAAAATAGTATTGCAAATTTACAAAAATAATGTAAAATATAAGAGAGGTATTTATTATGAATTTTAATTCTACAGTAAAAGGTTCAGCACTGGAAGGCTTCTATCCTGCAGGATGGGATTTTGACAAGATTGATGCTTGTATCGACGCTCCTGAAAAGGTTACAGAGAGACAGGCTCACTGGAATCCGGGCTTCACACCGGTGCAGTGCGACAGTTTAGGCGAGTTTGAGACCTATATGGGTCACGAGATTGCTATGCAGATTAAGCTTGCAAAGGACAGAGGCGAGAAGATTGCTTTCATTCTTCCGGTAGGTCCTATGGGTATGTACAAATGGGTAGTATATTTCCTGAAAGAGTGGCAGGTTTCCTGTGAACACGTATATACCTTCAATATGGACGAGTGGGCAGATGCAGAGGGTAATACTTTGGCTTCTGACAACCCGGGTGCATTCCAGTATGCGATGGAGCAGGCATTATTTAATCCCCTTGGCGAATTGACCGTTCCGGCAGCACAGAGAAATTTTGCAACCAAGGCAAATCTTCCTACATATCCTGAGAAAATCGCTGCATTAAAGGCAGAAGGCGCAAAGCTTGTACTGGTATACGGTATCGGCAGAATGTGCCACATCGCTTTCTGGGAGCCAACCTTTGCAGCAGAATTTGAGACCGCAGAAGAGTGGGAGAAGCAGCCATACAGAATCGGTGCCAAGATTCATCCGCTTACTGTAGAGCAGAATGCATTGACCAGCTTTAAGTCCAGAACTACTTTGGTTCCTTGCCGTGCAAACACCATCGGCCCCGGTTTATTCCTGCAGGCTGATTACGCTATCGGCGGTGCTGACGGTACCCTGGGCAGAGGTATGCAGTGGCAGGGCATGAGCCTTTGGATGACCCTTCGTTACGGTAAGACACCATGGATTACCTCTTCTTACATTCCGACTCTGGCAGGCCGTCTGTTCTTCTTAAAAGAGCTGGCAGGTCCATTAGAAGCAGAGTGTAACTAAAAATCACGGATTCCTGGAAAACGGAGTGGAACCGGAAATGAATTTAGAAAATAGACAAGGTATTGCAGTGGCAGGCACGGTTTTAGTTGATAAGATTAACGAGATTGCTGCCTACCCGCAATCAGGAGAATTAACCAAGATATTAAATTTAGACAAGTCCGTAGGCGGCTGTGTGCCCAACGTGGCCGTGGATTTGAAAAAGATAAGCCCGGAATTGGATATCAGTGCCATCGGCAAGATCGGCAATGATGAGGAGGGCAAATATGTATTAGAGGTTATGGGGCAGGCTGGCGTGGATACTTCCGGCATGGTAATCTCAGACATGGACAGAACCAGCTTTACAGAAGTGATGAGTGTCATCAACGGACAGCGGACCTTCTTTACCTATCCGGGGGCAAGTGCTGATTTCGGGTATGCGGATATGAAGCTTGAGCAGATGAAGTCCAGGATACTGCATCTGGGATACTTTTTACTGCTGCAGAAAGTGGATGAAGGAGAGGGCCTTGAGATTCTGAAGAAAGCCACAGAGCTGGGGCTCAAGACTTCTATTGATTTAGTGAGTGAGAATTCCGACAGATATTCCATAGTGCTGCCGTGTCTTCCACATACAGATTATTTGATTATCAATGAGCATGAGGCCGGTAAACTGACAAACATGGAACCGACAGATGAGAATCTGGAAGCCATTACCCGTAAGCTCATGGACTTAGGGGTAAGAGAGAAGGTTATTATCCACAAGCCGGAATATGCATTGTGCCTTTCTAAAGAGGGGCTTACTATGGTAGGCTCATACAAACTCCCGAAAGGGTATATCAAAGGAACTACCGGTGCAGGGGATGCTTTCTGTGCAGGCGCATTAATTGGTATCTATCATGAGTGGTCTGATAAAGAAATTCTGGAATTTGCATCTGCATGTGCCGTGATGGCGCTGGGAAGTGCAGACGCTACCAGCGGCCTGAAAACCGCAGAGGAAGTGAAATCCTTCTGTGAGCAGTTTGACAGAATACAAGTAAGGTAATTAGGAGGAAGTAACATGTTAGTAAATATGAATGACGTGCTGAAACCGGCACAAAAAGGTAAATATGCAGTTGGTCTTTTTAATGCGGTAAATCTGGAACTGGCAAGAGGTATCATTGCAGCTGCTGAGAAAACCCATTCTCCTGTTATTATGGGAACAGCCGAGGTGCTTTTGCCATACGGACCGTTGGAGGAGGTTTCCTACTATCTGATTCCTATGGCAAAGAAAGCCAATGTTCCTGTGGTTGTGCATTTGGACCACGGTTTAAAGAAAGAAACCTGTATTAAGGCATTGGAGCTTGGCTTTACCTCTATTATGTACGACTGCTCTACAGACCCTTATGAGGTGAATGTGGAAAAGGTAAAAGAAATGGCAGAAATTGCCCATTCTTATGGTGCAACTATTGAAGGTGAGTTAGGTCATGTAGGCGATAACGAAGGCTCTGCAGAGGGAAGCTCTCATTTGGCTGACCCTTCCAAGTATTTTACAGACCCGAAGTTAGCAAAGGACTTCGTGGAGAAGACCAAGGTAGACGCACTTGCCATTGCAGTAGGTAATGCCCACGGTGCTTATAAGCTGCCTCCTAAGCTTGATTTCAAGCGCATCGAGACTATCGCTCATACGGTAGATGTTCCGTTGGTATTACATGGCGGTTCCGGTCTTACCGATGATGATTTTAAGAAGGCCATCGAAAAGGGTATCAGCAAGGTTAATATTTTCACCGACATTAACGTGGCAGCAGTAAAGGCTCAGTTCAGTGCTTTTGATTCCATGGATAAGGGTATTATCGACCTGATTCCTGCTGCAGTAGAAGCGATTAAGTTGGAAGTAATCAAAAAGCTGGAGCTGTTTGGTTCCGTGGGAAAAGTAGCTTATTCCAACTATGATGTAGACAAGATTGTAAAGGCTGTTGTTCAGGAATTATTGAAGAGACAGTAAATATTTTGGACTAGTGCAATTGAGTCCGGTTAATTAGAAATCGATGTACTAGCTCAGATGACAGAAAGGCGGAAGCGTAAAGATGGAGATAGGTGCAATCAAAAAGACTGCCAGAATTGACAGATTGAAAAGAGATTTGTTCGCAGGAAAGCCTGTGATAGAAAGTGCGAGAGCCCGACTGCTGACCGAAAGCTATAAGGCAACGGAAGGACAGCCTACCATACTGAGAAGGGCCAAGGCATTCGAGCATATTTTAAAATACATACCGATTGTCATTCGTCCTGACGAACTGATTGTTGGCAGCACCACCGTAAATCCGCGTAGTGCACAGACCTATCCGGAATTTTCTTTTCAGTGGCTGGAGGATGAATTTGATACCATTGCTGCCAGAAGCGCAGATCCGTTTTTGATTTCTGAGGAAGATAAGGCAGTGTTAAGGGAGGCTCATCAGTACTGGAGAGGGAAAACCACCAGTGAGCTGGCATTGTCTTATATGACAGAAGATACACTGCAGGCAATTGACCACAATATTTTTACGGTGGGCAATTATTTATATAACGGTGTGGGACATGTTACCGTGGATTATGCCCTGGTTTTGGAAAAGGGCTTCGGCGGTATTGCCGAAGCTGCCAAGGCAAGATTAGCCCAGGCTAAGGTAACGGAACCGGACTATCCGGGACATTCCCATTTTTGGAATGCTGTGATTATATGCTGTGATGCGGCTGTTCTTTATGCAAAGAGATATGCGGAGCTGGCTCGTAAGGAGGCAGAAAAGGAACAGAATCCTGCAAGAAAGCAGGAACTTTATAAAATTGCGGCGAACTGTGAAAAGGTTCCTTTAAAAGGCGCTGAAAGCTTTTATGAGGCATGCCAGTCCTTTTGGTTTGTGCAGCAGTTAATCCAGATTGAGAGCAACGGTCATTCTATCTCTCCGGGCAGATTTGACCAGTATATGTATCCTTATTACCGTAAGGATATGGAAAAGGGGTTGATTACTGCCGAAGAAGCGCAGGAGCTGATAGACTGTATCTGGGTCAAATTCAATGATTTAAGTAAGGTTAGAGATAAAGATTCCGCAGCCGGATTTGCGGGCTATGGAGCTTTCCAGAATTTAATCGTAGGCGGTCAGGACGGGGCCGGTACGGATGCAACCAATGACCTTTCCTATATGTGTATTCAGGCTTGTATGCATGTGAGACTGCCACAGCCTTCTTTCAGTATCAGAGTGTGGAATAAGACGCCGTGGAAGCTTATGGAAAAAGCGGCGGAACTTACCAAGACAGGTTTGGGACTTCCGGCTTATTATAATGATGAAGTCATTATTCCGGCATTAGTAAACAGAGGACTTACCATTGAGGATGCAAGACAATACAATATTATCGGCTGTGTAGAGCCTCAGAAGTCCGGCAAGACCGACGGCTGGCATGACGCGGCATTCTTTAATATGTGCAGGCCTTTGGAACTGGTATTTTCAAACGGTGTGGATAAGGGCGTTCAGATTGGTCCTAGGACAGGCAGTGTAGAGAGCCTGGACAGCTTTGAAAAGGTTTGGGAGGCTTACGGCACCCAGATGACACATTTTATCGGTCTGATGGTGAATGCGGACAACGCTGTGGATTATGCCCACAAGGAGCGTGCACCGCTGCCGTTCCTTTCTTGTATGGTGGAGGACTGTATCGGCCGAGGTATGAGCGTGCAGGAAGGCGGTGCAGTATATAACTTTACCGGACCTCAGGGCTTTGGTATTGCCAATGTGACCGATTCCCTGCTTGCAGTACGCCAGTTGGTTTTCGAAGAGCACAAGCTTACCTTGGCGGAATATAAGGATGCGTTAGAGCACAATTTCGGCATGGGAACCGGGGATTTAGGCACTTTAGCTACAGGTACGTCACATATAGAGAATTCAGCTATGGGTAGCTCGATTGCCGGTGCTTTGGCTATGACCGAGACACAGATACAGGCTGTGGCAGAGACCACCAGACAGGTGCTGGAGAGCATGAAGAGCCGCGGGCTGGACGTAGGTAAGGCAGATGTGGAGAGTATTACCAAACGTATCGTGGCAGAATATACAGGTACCGCAGCAGGCAGTTTCACAAAAGCTTTGACAGGTACTTCCACAAATGCTATGGCAAACGGTTCTGCAGATGCTTTTGCAGGTCGGTCCAATTCCGCTTTTTACCAGCAGCTTTTGGACTGGATTAAGGAAGTGCCGAAGTACGGCAATGACATTGATGAAGCAGATTATTTTGCAAGAGAAGTGGCATACACCTACACCAGAGAGGTGGAAAAGTACACCAATCCGCGAGGCGGACAGTATCAGGCAGGCCTTTACCCTGTTTCGGCCAACGTACCGTTAGGCGCCCAGACAGGCGCCACACCGGACGGCAGACTGGCAGGAACACCGATAGCAGACGGTGTTTCTCCGGGAGCAGGACGTGACGTGAACGGTCCTACTGCAGCTGCCAATTCCGTAGCGAAGTTAGACCATTACAAGGCTTCCAACGGTACCCTGTTTAACCAGAAATTCCACCCGTCAGCATTAGAGGGCGAGGACGGTATCCGCAAGTTTATCCAGCTGGTACAGGTTTTCTTTGAGAAGAAAGGAAGTCACGTACAGTTTAACGTAGTCAGCAGAGAGACTCTTTTGGATGCCCAGAAGCATCCGGAGCAGTATTCTGATCTGGTAGTCCGAGTTGCCGGATACAGCGCACTGTTTACTACCTTATCTAAATCACTGCAGGACGATATTATCCAGAGAACAGAGCAAAGATATTAATTTGATATAAGTTATTTATGAGAGAAGAAGCGCCGGCGCGGCAAAGGCATTCGGGATTTGAATGGCGATTACCGAAAAAGCAAAAAGGAGAGCGTTATGAACCAAAAAGAAAAAATGCACTCAGGCGAATTATATCTCCCCGGAGACGCCGAAATCATGGCGGAACAGACCATATGCCTGGACCGACTTTACGATTTCAACCAGACTCGCCCAACGGAGCAGGAAAAGCGTGAAAAGATGTTGGGCGAAATGTTTGCTGAGATTGGAGAAGGCTGCTACATTGAGCCGCCGTTTCACGCTAATTGGGGCGGCAGACACTGTCATTTCGGTAAGTACGTATATGCCAACTTTAATCTGACTTTGGTAGATGACACACACATTTACGTAGGTGACTATACGATGTTTGGGCCAAATGTGGTAGTAGCCACCGCAGGGCATCCTATTTTGCCTGAGCTTCGGGAAAAGGCGTATCAGTACAATTTCCCGGTTTGTATCGGCAAAAACTGCTGGATCGGCGCCGAGGTCATCATTGTGCCGGGGGTTACTATCGGCGATAATACCGTGATCGGCGCAGGCAGTGTAGTGACCAAGGATATTCCGTCCAATGTGGTGGCAGTGGGCAATCCGTGTAAGGTATTGCGGGAGATTAATGACCACGATAAGGAATATTATTTTAAAGACAGAAAAATAGATCATGATACGCTGGATATGATGAAATAAGCGTATAGATATGATGAAATAAGCTCATAGATATAAAAAATTGGGGCACCTTCTTTGCGGAGGGTGCCCCAAAATACTTACGGGTTCTCAGTATAAAATCGTAGTGCTGAATTCCAAAATAGAACTATAGTACAGAATTATAGTACGCTCATAGTACAGAATCACAATATAGAGTCTCAGTACAGAACTTCTGCAATTCTTTCAATGATTAAGTTCAAAAAATCATATTCCACACAAAGTTACCGCAGCCGGTTATTATAATTGCAACCAGGCCCAGCAGAATACCGGCCTTTTGGATGCCGCTAAGTTTCTCCTTAAACAGTACATTGCCGGCAAGAGTGGTTAAGACAACCATGGCACCGTTGCTGACAGGGAAGAATATAGCACTCGGAATCATATTTGCCAGGGGAATGTTCAATCGGATGTAAATACAGCCGGCAATACCGCTAAATAATATGTACTTTACAGCATCTTTGTGAATGGTAGGTGCTTCTGTGCCGGAAATTTTGTTTATTACAAATCCCATGACAAAGAATAAAATCGCTGACACAACTGCTGCTGTAAGCATCATGGTGTTGACTTGGTCTGATACGTCGGATTTACCAAAAACCTTATACAGGATGCCCACAAAACCACCTGCCAGGAAGAAAGCCACACAGTAGATAAACCACTTTAAGGTAAGCTTCTCGGCACTTTTCTTGGGGTTGACACACATAACCAGGGACACCAGGATGAGGGCCATACCGATCAGCTGAAAAATATTGATTTTCTCAGAGGCATAAATAACACCGAACCAGGTTGCAATGATAAAAGCACTGCTGCCGATCAGGGTTGTCAGTGATACCGGTCCGGTAGCCATGGATTCTGTTTTAAAGTATAAAAACATACAAAGAATCACACCGTAGATCACACCATAGACAACGGCGCCCGGGCTTAACTTGGTATCTCCTGCAATCAGAAACCATACAAATAAAATGATAATCCAAATAATACTTACTCCTCCGTTAAAGAAAAAGGAGTCTCCCGGAGTCTTGAAAGTCCGGTTTTTAAATTTGTGTAATAATAAACTGTTCAGTACAGAGAACAGTATTGATACTGCCATTAATAAATATTCCATTTTTAATCTTCTCCATAATTTGTAAGTCTGTAATTTTTAGGGGTTGTTTTGTATTTGGCTGTAAATGCCTTGTAAAAGTGTGCAACATCATGGAAACCTACAGACAATGCTACTTCGTTGATGGATAGATTCACATTGCCCAAAAGCTTGACTCCCATCAGTAAGCGGTACTCGTATAAGTAATTGGATGGAGACTGCTGCAAATGCTTTACAAATATTTTATATAAGTAGGACCTGTCGATTCCTACATGTCCTGCGATATCCTCCACAGAGATATTGTAGGGGTAATTATTTTCGATATAGCTGATTGCTTTTTTGAGATAATGTTCCGGGGAATAGGTCTTTGGTGCGTTGTCCGCAGCTTTCTTGATCAGACGGCTCATCACCAACAAAAAATATCCCACCACATCATAGCCCTTGGCATCATAACATTTGCTGGCTTCATACATTGCGTACAAATCCTTTAACATTGGCTCATCCAGCGGAAAAGTAAAGGTAACATTTTCCGTATCAAGCCCCGCTGCACGCACAAGAGAATCATCATCTACGCCGCAAAAGGTGGCATAAATGTATTTCCAGGGTTCCTTCTCATCTGCAATATAGGTATTGGAGATGTCCGGTGTGATCATAAATCCCTGTCCCGGTCCTAATTCATAGGTAGTGCCATTTACAATATATTTTCCTTTTCCCTCCAATATAAAGTGTGCTGAGTAATGATTGTAAATACGAGGCTGGCTGACATGACCGGCATGGCATATGGTAAGACCACATTGTATAACAGCAATGCTTTGATTAGGCAACTTTTTTATATTGTGATAATCTAAAATGATGCTCATTACAATAATCCTTTTATGATAATTCAGTGAATAAACGGGTGGTTGGTTGCGTGTCCAATATATCATAATATGTGTTTTGATTGCAACAATAGAAATAGAGGATGCAACGTACATACAAAAAGATTTCAACTTTCATACATGAAAATGTTTTAAAAGTAAAGTTGACTGCATCAATGACTGTGCAGCAGAAAGCTACAAGGATACAATCTGATTGCAACCCAGGTACATTTTAAAGCATAGAACGTGGTTATATAATAGAATTACCTAAAACTAGGCGTTTTTGACACTTCCGCCGGCAGTCGACGAATTTCATAAATGCCTAATCAATAAAATTTCAGGAGGTTTATTATGCGAGAAAAAATTAGAATAGGATTTGTAGGATGCGGTCAGTTCTGTCGTCATTTTGTGCCACTGTTTCAGGCTCATCCTGCAGTTGAATTTGTAGCGGTAACTGACAAGTTCCCGGAACGTTGTAAGGAATATGATGAGATGTTCCATGTAGATAAGATTTTTGATTCTTATGATGATATGTTGGCATCTGATGAAATCAATACCGTAGCAATCTTCTCACAGAGAAATCAGCACGGAGAAATGGCAATTGCAGCGTTAAAAGCAGGAAAGCATGTATACAGTGCTGTTCCTATGGCAACAAGCATTGAAGATGTAAAGGAAATCGTTAGACTTGTAGAAGAAACAGGGCTGACTTATTCCATGGGTGAAACCGGTATATACCGTCCGGCATCTATTTTCTGCCGTAAGAAATATGCATCCGGCGAAATGGGTGATCTGGTTTATGCAGAAGCTCAGTACAATCATGATATGAAGCATCTGTATGATACTTTCAAATACACAGAAGGTGAAGAATGGCGTAAGATGGCAGGTTTACCACCATTTTATTATCCAACCCATTCTACATCCATGGTTTTATCTGCAGCAAATGCACATGCTGTTAAGGT
>JAFTXF010000072.1 GCA_017461685.1 Lachnospiraceae bacterium | reverse complement strand
GAATATGGAGGCAGGGAGAACGGACGGAAAGAAAGGGCAGGCATATGAAGCACGGATTTATTAAGGTGGCAGCGGCTACCCCTAAAATTAGGGTTGCGGATACAAAATTCAACACGGGAGCAATTATTGCAAAGATTTCAGAAGCTTACAATCAGGGAGCGCGGATCATTGTACTTCCGGAGCTTTGTATTACAGGATACACCTGTGGTGATTTGTTCAGTCAGGAGCTTTTACTGACGGGAGCTTTAGACAGTTTAAGAGCGGTGAAAAATGCTGCGACAGATATGGAGGCTTTGATTTTTGTGGGTCTGCCGATAGAGAAGTCCGGCAAGCTTTAGAATGTGGCAGCAGTACTTTTCAAGGGAAATGTGCTGGGCTTTGTGCCTAAGAGCAATATTCCTATGTATAATGAATTTTATGAGGGCAGGATGTTTACTCAGGGCAATGAACAGGCAGAGGATATATTATTTGACGGTGCATATGTGCCTTTCGGTACAGATATTTTGTTTGAGGTACGGGAGGGCGTGTTAAAAGGACTTGCGGTGGCCTGTGAAATCTGCGAGGATTTGTGGGTGCCGGTGTCTCCGTCCTTAAAACACGGACTGGCAGGAGCCAATGTGATTGTGAATCTGTCCGCTTCCAGTGAGACGGTTGGTAAGGATGAATACCGTAATATGCTGGTGAAGTCTACATCCGCCAGACTGATGGCAGGTTATATTTATTGTAGTGCCGGTGAAGGCGAGTCTACGCAGGACTTGGTATTCGGCGGACACAATATGATTTGTGAAAACGGTGCTATTTTAGCAGAGGGTAAGCGCTTTTCCTGCGATGTTGTTTGTGCCGACCTGGATATCAACAGGCTGCGCCACGAAAGACGTAAGATGTCTACCTATAGTTCCGGCAACAATGTTCAGCACAGGAGAGTAGCTATCACTTTTACGGAGCAGGAGACTAAGCTGGACAGACACTTTGAGGCCATGCCTTTTGTACCAAGTGATGCGAAAACACGTGCGGACCGTTGTGAGGAAATATTATCTATTCAGGCTTATGGCTTGAAAAAACGCCTGGAGCATACGAATTGTAAGCATGCGATTATCGGTATCAGCGGCGGACTGGATTCCACCCTGGCCATGTTAGTGACCGTAAAGGCATTTGACTTGTTAGGCTATGACAGAGCGGACATTCATGCTATTACTATGCCGTGCTTCGGTACTACAGACCGCACCTATGATAATGCGTGCACCTTAACAAAGACCTTGGGTGCAACCTTAGAAGAGATTGATATTAAGGAATCCGTAACGGTTCATTTTAAAGATATTAAGCACGACATTGACAACCATAATGTTACCTATGAAAACAGTCAGGCAAGAGAGCGTACCCAGATTTTAATGGATATTGCCAATCGTGAAAACGGAATGGTAGTCGGTACCGGTGATATGTCCGAGCTGGCCTTGGGCTGGGCAACCTATAACGGAGACCATATGTCCATGTACGGCGTCAATGCCGGTGTGCCAAAGACTTTGGTACGCCATTTGGTGGCTTTCTATGCGGATACCTGTGGCAATGAAACTCTCACCAAGGTACTGAGAGATGTGCTGGATACTCCGGTAAGTCCGGAATTATTACCGCCGGTTGACGGTGTGATCAGTCAGAAAACAGAGGATTTGGTGGGCCCGTACGAGCTTCACGATTTCTTCCTGTATTATATGCTTCGCTGGGGCTTTTCACCTGCCAAGGTGTATCGTGTGGCTTGTCAGGCCTTTGCAGGTCAGTATGATGAGGTAGTGATTTTGAAGTGGCTGAAGGTATTTTACCGTCGCTTCTTTACCCAGCAGTTTAAGCGCAGCTGTCTGCCGGATGGACCGAAGGTGGGCAGTGTGGGTGTATCTCCGAGAGGTGATTTGCGCATGCCAAGCGATGCCTGCATGACTTTGTGGATGGCAGAACTTGATACGTTATAAGAGGTAAAATAATAGAGGCGTTTGCGAAACCAGGTATTTACCTGCAAGAACATATATTGCGATTGCAGGCAGACAACTAGTTTCGCAAAAGCCTATACAAAATAAGATTCGGGGAGTGTTTTGTTACGATACAGATTGCTGCCCGAGGAGAGAGGTAAACATGCAGAAAAAAGGAAATATTGTAGTCGGTCAGTCAGGCGGCCCTACTGCGGTTATTAATGCATCGGTGGCAGGTGTCTATGTGGCAGGTAAAGAACTGGGAGCTGATAAAGTTTACGGCATGGTAAACGGTATTCAGGGGTTTTTGGCTGAACAGTTATTGGATCTGGACGAGTATTTGGCTGAGGAACAGGGCATTGAGCTGTTAAAGCGTACTCCGGCGGCATTTTTAGGTACCTGCAGATATAAATTACCGGCGCAGGCAGGGCATGAGGACGTTTATGAGAAGATATTTCAGGTTATGGAGCAATACGATATTACCACCATGCTTTATATCGGCGGCAATGATTCCATGGATACGGTTAAAATGCTTTCCGATTATGCAGCTGCTCATGGCAAAACACAACGTTTTGTAGGTATCCCTAAGACCATCGACAATGATTTGCCGGTAACAGACCACTGCCCGGGCTTTGGTTCTGCTGCCAAATATATTGCCGCTTCCTTAAAGGAAGTGATACGCGACAATGAAGCCTTTGAAGGCAAGACGAAACTGATTTTAGTAGAAATTATGGGCAGACATGCAGGGTGGCTTACAGGTGCTGCAGGGCTTTGTAAGGGCGCAGACTGTACAGGTGTAGATGCCATTTACCTGCCGGAAAGAGTATTTGATATCGATGCCTTTGTAGCAAAGATACAGGAGCTGGCAAGTCAGAAATCTTCTGTAGTGATTGCTGTTTCCGAGGGTGTGAAACTGGCAGATGGCAGATTTGTCAGTGAGTTTTTGAGTGAGAGCACAGACGTGGACGTGTTCGGACACAAGCAGGTAGCCGGCAGTTGTGCTACACTTGCTGATATCGTGGAGAAGCGTCTGGGAATCAAGGCCAGAGTGATCGAACCGTCTTTATTGCAGAGAACAGCGGCACACATCGCCTCTCTGACAGATATTGAAGAGGCTTATAATGCAGGTCACGCAGGCGTATGCGCGGCACTTCAGGATGGACTTACCGGCGTGATGATTACCTTAAACAGAGTGAGTGATACTCCGTATGTATGTGAAACAGCAGCATATGATATCCATGCCATTGCTAATTTGGAAAAGATGGTACCGGAGCACTTTATTTCAGAAGACGGTACGCAGATAACGGAAGCTTTTCTTGCATATTTGCGTCCACTGATTCAGGGAGAATTACATCCAATATACATAGACGGCCTTCCAGCCCATCTGGTGCGCCGCAGATAAGGAGTTTTTATGGACAAAATAGCAGTTTTAATTCCATGCTACAATGAAGAACAGACGATTGGCAAAGTAGTACGCGACGCTTTGACTGCGCTGCCGGAGGCGACGGTTTATGTTTATGACAATAATTCCAAGGACCGTACCGTAGAGTGTGCAAGGGAAGCCGGAGCAGTCATTCGCTATGAATACAAGCAGGGCAAGGGCAATGTGATTCGCAGAATGTTCCGTGAGATCGAGGCGGAGTGTTATCTGATGATTGACGGTGATGATACGTATCCATTGGAGCATGCCCGTGAAATGGTAGATTTGGTGCTTCAAAAGCATGCGGATATGGTAGTAGGAGACAGACTTTCTTCTACATATTTTGAAGAAAATAAGCGGCCGTTCCATAATTTCGGCAACAGTATTGTCAGAAAGAGCATCAATGTGCTTTTTAAGTCCGATATTAAGGACATTATGACAGGCTACAGAGCCTTTAATTATTCCTTTGTAAAGACCTTCCCTGTTATTTCCAAAGGTTTTGAGATTGAAACAGAAATGACTATTCATGCTGTAAATTACAATTTACAGGTGGAGAATGTTATCGTAGATTACCGCGACAGACCGGAAGGCAGCGAGTCCAAGTTAAATACTTATGCAGACGGTGCTAAGGTATTGCTTAAAATTATGCAGTTATTTAAAAATTACAGACCGTTATCCTTCTTTGGTACAATCAGCCTGGTGCTGTTTCTTATTGCAGCAGGTTTGTTTGCACCTGTACTGATGGAATATCTGGCTACCGGACTGGTGCCTCGCTTCCCGACTTTAATTGTCAGCGGGTTTATGGTGGTAGCATCCTTGCAGTCCTTATTTGCCGGTCTGATATTATCTGAAGTTTGTCATACTGAACGGCGGGATTTTGAATATAAATATACAGAGATGACAAAGAGAGCTTTGGAGGACAAAAAGGATGCGTAGAAGCGGTATACTAATGCCAGTTTCCAGTCTGCCGGGTCCCTACGGTATCGGCACGTTTTCAAAGGAAGCCTATGATTTTGTAGACTTTTTAAAGGCAGCCGGACAGACCTTGTGGCAGATTTTACCTTTAGGCCCTACAGGCTACGGAGACAGTCCGTATCAAGCTTTTTCTACCTTTGCAGGGAATCCTTATTTTATTGATTTAGAGGCATTGATAGAAGAAGGGCTGCTTACCAAAGAAGAGTGTGACGCCCTGGATTGGGGCGGAAGCGTAGAGTATGTGGATTATGCCAATTTATATCGTTCCAAATTTAAAGCCTTGAGACTCGCATTTTCCAGAGAAAAACTGGAAGAAAACGAAGGATTTCTTGCATTTATAGCACAGAATTATGACTGGGTATTGGATTATGCATTGTTTATGGCAATTAAAAATGCACATAACGGTGCCTGCTGGACTACGTGGGAGGAGGAACTGCTGTTACGTAAGGAGTCTGCTCTGGAAAAATACCGTGCAGAGTGCATGGAGGATATTCTTTTTTACGAATATACACAGTATTTGTTTGATAAACAGTGGAATGCGTTAAAAGCGTATGCCAATGAAGCCGGCATTAAAATCGTAGGAGATGTACCGATTTATGTGGCTCTTGACAGCACAGATATCTGGGCTAATCCGGAGTTGTTTCAGTTGGATGAGAAGCATATGCCGTTGGCTGTGGCAGGCTGTCCGCCGGATGCCTTTTCAGAAACGGGGCAGTTGTGGGGAAATCCTTTGTATCGCTGGGAGTATCACCGTGAGACCGGCTATGCATGGTGGATCAAGCGAATGAAGCATAGTTTTGCATTGTATGATATTGTACGAATCGACCATTTCAGAGGCTTCGAGTCCTATTACAGCATTCCGGCTGATGCAGATACTGCCATTAAAGGGGTCTGGGAAAAGGGACCGGGCCTGGAGTTATTCAAGACCATTGAAGCAGCGTTGGGATCGCAGGAGGTCATTGCAGAGGATCTGGGCGTACTGACACCTGCAGTCAATAAAATGCTGAAGGATTCCGGTTATCCGGGCATGAAGGTATTTCAGTTTGGTTTTTATCAGGACAGCGACAGTGCTTATCTGCCGCATAATCAAATTGAAAATTGCGTTATTTATACAGGCACCCATGATAATCAGACCACCCTTGGCTGGTATCAGGATTTAAGTGCAGAAGACAGAGCATTTTTGGAGGAATATGCAGGAATCACTTCCTGGAGAAATGTTTGCTCTAAGATGATAAAGCAGGCCATGATGAGTGTGTCAGATACCTGTATGATACCGATGCAGGATTATCTGGAATTAGATGACAGAGCCCGCATCAATGAGCCCGGCTCTTTGGGGGATAATTGGAAGTGGCGTATGAATCCGGAGGTCACATCACAGTATGAGACCTTGGCAGAGCGGATACATAAACTGGTCAAAATGTTTGGCAGAGAACAGACAGAATGCGAAGAAACTGCAGAGAAGCTCTGTGAAGGAGACGCTGCAGACACTGATGCTGCGGCCTCAGAGGCATTGGCGTAAAATACCTTGTAATAGGCAGGCCGGGGATGCCGGCCATGCCGTGAGAATAGTTTAAGAAGGCACGAATTTAAGTGGCCTCAAAAAAGGTTACTTTGGAGCGTTTATGAGAAAATCTTGCGGCTCATATTGGAATTGTGGTATTCCATGTTGTGGGTCACATCCTCAGAAAACCATGCGGGAGGGATAAAGGCTTTGGCAGCCTCCACGCTGTCAAATTCCACCTCGGCCATGATAAGAGGCGCAAAAGGCGGATCAAAGACATCCAGCTCAATGGTGAGACGTTTTGGCTGAAGCTCCTTTGGACAGTCGTCAGTAAATGCAGGATTTTCTAAGGGGATGACATATCGTTTTTTGGAGATGATATTACCGTCGCATTTGTCTTTTAAATGTGCATAGCTTTGGGCATTTAACGGCAGGTTGTATTCCTCTCTGACAAGCATACCGCTGCCTTTATAGGTTAAAATGTACTCATCATCCTGCTTGCGGATACGGATGACAGGCTCGGTATTTAAATAACCCTGTTCCAAATGCAGGCAAGGGTAGTCGGAGAGATTTTCCGGGAGTGATTTGATGGTAAATTTTTTTTCAATTTCCATGGGATGTTCCTTTATAGTAATATTCATGTATTTAGCAGTTGTTTGCATGCGAGGGGTGCAGTGCAGCCAGGTTCCGGCGATGCCTGCATCTCGCTCACGTGTAGTATATCACAAAGAAAGGCAGGTAGACAATATGAAAAAAATTGCAGTTTTTTTTGCAGAAGGTTATGAAGAAATAGAAGCCCTGACGGTAGTAGATTTGTGCCGCCGTGCGGGTATACAGGTTGATATGGTGTCCGTAACGGACTCTTTAACAGTAAACGGGGCACATCAGATACCGGTTATAATGGACAAGTATTTGTCAGCTGTAGATTTTATGGAATTAGATATGCTGGTGCTTCCGGGCGGCATGCCGGGCACGGTCAATTTAGAAAAGGTTCCGGCCCTTATGGAGCAGGTAAAGGCCTTTCATGCAGCAGGCAAGTACATTGCAGCTATCTGCGCTGCTCCGTCCGTATTCGGGCATCTGGGTTTGTTAGAGGGCAGAACAGCTTGTTGTTATCCAGGGTTTGAAGAAGATCTGACCGGTGCAAAGATAAGTTTCGGATCCTGCGAAGTGGATGGACACATTATCACAAGCCGCGGTATGGGCTGTGCAATTGATTTTGCGGCGGCCATTATTTCAGAGCTTTTAGATGCCGAAAAAGCAGCAGATATCACCTCAAAAATCATCTACAAAAAAAATTTTTAAAAAATTTCAAAAAAAAGTGTGACAAAATCGCCTCCTTATGCCTAAAGGTAATAAGGAGGTAATTTTTTATGCATTTTTTAAAAGGCGAATTGTTGGAACAAAAGATGAATCAATTGCTTCGTGAAGAACCGTTTACTTATTTTACCGGTTATCACATTTTGGAGCCTTTGATTAAGGACAAGGAGATTTCGGATATCAAGATCATCTCTTATGACAAGATTCGGGTGAAGCGCTTGGGCAAACGGGAGGACAGCGATATATGCTTTGAAAGTCCGCAGGAGCTGAAGCAGTTTACGGAATTTGTAGCTGCCAAAAATCAGGTCAGCGTATCCAGAGCCCATGCGATGCAGAGCTTTACGGACAAGACCGGCAGCAGAGATTTTATTCTGCGGTTTAATATCAGCCAGTCCATCATTAATTCGGTGGACACGCCGTATATTCATATTCGCAAGATTCCCAAAGAGAAGCCGAGTCTGAAGGATTTGCAGGATATGGGGATGTTGACCAGAGAGCATGCGGATTATCTGAGAAAGCAGATAAAGAAGGGCTATGTACTGATTGCCGGAAAAGGGGCAAGCGGTAAAACCACTCTTCTGAACGCACTTTTGGACGAGATACCCAAGGAACGGTCGGTTCTGGTCATTCAGGAGAATGAGGAGCTATTCAGCAAGGTCCACCCTGATATGATGTTCCAGCATATCCTGGAGCAGAAAGGAGAGAGCAAAGTAGGGTATGGGCTCAAGGAGCTTAGTATCAATGCTTTGCTGCTTGATCTGGATTATATCGTGATCGGAGAGATAAAAGGCGGAGAAGCACTGTACTTTCTGAATGCTGCATACACCGGACACCTGGGCCTGGCTACGGTTCATGGGCAGGACGGAGTGGCAGCACTGTACAAGCTTGCAGATTATGTAAAGTACGAATCTGACTACAGCCAGGAGGAAATCAAAAAGATGCTGGGATGTATTTCCACAGTATGCTTTATGAAGGACTTCAGACTGGATACCATCACCGAGGTTCAGGTGGACCGCAAGGGCAATATGACCACCAGGACGGTGTACGAAAGGGAGGTAAGGCATGACGATACTGATTGAGACCACGGTGCTTTTTATTCTTTTGGGCGGTTTCTGGCTGATTGTCGACTGGTTTTGGGAAGTCGGTGTGCAGGAAATCGTGATTTATACGGAGCATTTTCTCTTAAATGAGGCAAAAAGAGTGCGTCTGCAGAAGCTTCCGGAGGTGACAAGCAGCAAATTATGGGACCGTTTGGAACTTTTGCTGTTTTACAGTGGGATACGCAATAAGTACCCCTTTGTCAGCGGAAAGATATGGTTGCTTTGGTGTGTACTGCTGAATGGTCTGGGATTTGTTGCGGTTGGAATATTTACCGGTTCCGTCTGGAAGGCAGCGACAGCCTGTGTGTTAATATGTATTGCTATGATGGCGGTATTAGCCTGGATGCGGAGCAGGAATTTACGGAGCACCGAAAAACATTTGCTGGAATTAGTGAATCTAACGGAAAGCTTTGCAGCAACCGGCGAAGAGTCGGTAGCTATTTTGATGAACTGCAGCAGTTATATGCAGGGGCCTATCGGGCAGGTGCTTAAGAATGTGGAAAAGGCCAGAGCAAGAGGTCTCTCCAGTCGATTGCTTTTGGAGCAGATGAAGGTGATGTTAGAGCACCCAAAATGGCAGGAATTTATACACAACTTAAGTGTCTGCAGTATGTACAACAGTGATTTTACTACTGTATTTGCTTCCTCCAGGAAGAGTATTCAGGGATATTTGTCCTCCAAAAAGGAACGTGACAGGGTAAAGCAGGCAGCTAAGCTTGAAATGGCGATTATCGTAGTGTTCAGCTTTATCATTGCCGCACTGATGGGACAGATGCTTGAGATGTCGCTAAAGGACCTTGTCTGGGGGAATGCCATCAGCAAAGGCTGCACGGTTTACATGATTTGCATTATCCTCCTGTTTTTTGGGAAGCTGGGGACGTTTGAAAAGGAGTAAGAGATATGAACCGGTTTTGGGAAGATCGTATCGGAAAGCTGGAAGCTTTTTTGAAAGGTCACGGCGCAGATGCATTAGAGCAGCTGATTGTGTACCGTGGTCCCGGTTACTTTCTGGTGAGCAGTGCCGTTTGTGGTCTGGTATGTTGCCTTTTGTGCCTTCAGTGGCACTGGAGCATAGGCATACTGGGACTTACAGTAGGCATGTTGCTGCCGGCAGGGATATTGTATTTGTCCAATGAAAGAGACAATGAAATCATTTTAAAGGACTTAAAGTGGTTGTATGAGACCATCAGTGTGCAGCTGCAGGCAGGCTTACATATTCAGCAGGCTTTAGTCGAAAGTGAAGGACTTATGAAAAATAAAAGACTTAGAATCGCACTGCATAGTCTGACAGAGAGACTGATAAGCGGTGAAAATATGACTCCGGCATTGAATCATTTTGAGAACAGCTTCCGGAATCGTTATATCAGCAGCTTTTGCGTGATTCTAAGGCAGATGCAGGACTCCGGATATGGAGTAAAGCTGTTAGATGACATAGGCGTTCAGATTACAGAAATGGAGCGCATGCAGTTATCGAAGAGAAAAGAAGCGCTGGAAATGCAGCTTCAAATGTTCCAAATGCTTTTATTTGTAGGCATTTTAGTATTGGTATTGCACGGCTGTATATTGGCCGCATTACAAAATTTTAATTTTTTATAAAAAAGGAGAAGAAAGACATGAAAAAATTTTTTGAAAAGGCATTAATGACAAAGGACAATGGAGATAAGGCAATCGTAGTAGAAGTAGGTTTAGCAGTAATTGCTGTCGTATTACTGGTATTATTCCGTTCTGAAATGACAGAGTTTATTACTACTCTGGTAGATTCTATGCAGTCTCAGATTTCCGGTATCTTAACCGCAGGCGGTATCGGAGGCACAGTCTAAAATATGAATCAAAAAGATCAGGGCTTTGTTGGGAAGCTTTTGCCGGTGCTTTTAAGCACCGGCATGGTCTTTGGACTGATCATGCTTTCCGGGCAGTTTATGGAGATATTAAGAACCCGTGAAGTGATAAATCAAACGGCCAGAGCATATCTGCTGGAGATGGAGACTGTAGGATGCCTGTCCGAAGCGGATTCCGAAGCACTGAAAAAGGAGCTTGCAGAGGCTTGCGGAATGACGGATATCAGCCTGTCAGGCACCACGGTGCAGCAGGTAGGATATGGAGAGCGTATTTATCTGGTGATTTCCGGGAATATAAAGCAGAATTTAAAGGTGCAGATTCCCTTTATGTATGAGGAGCTAAAGGCGTGGAACATCCCTATCCGTATGAAATGGATTTCCACAGCAAAACATTAGGAGGCAGCAGTGAAAAAGAAAGACAAGGGTTCCGTTCAAACGGTGTTGGTGCTAATTTTACTTACATGGCTGGTGTGGGGATTTTGCATATTAATGACATTAATGAAGGCCGGATATGTGAACCGGTATATAGAGGACTGCCTGATGCAGGCAAATCTTGCTGCTATTTTGATAGATCCCTACCATTACGGTTCCACCGGAGAACTGGTTTTTGAAAATACGCAGACGGTCAGAAATATTTTCAATGAAGTTCTTTCGGAAAGCCTGGGAGACGCACAGAACAGGGAAAAACTGGGAATCGGAGAGGAAATTCTGGTATCAGAGTTTCGAATATATGAGGTGACAACAGCCGGTACTACAGAATTTATATATGACAGTCAGGGGATTTTACAAACGAAACGCTATGACAGCGTTACAGTTTTAGAGGCACCGGACGGAACGGTGATTCAGAACAGTTCCCTTTATGCCAGAATTGAAGTGCCGATAAAATTTATGCTTGGTATAGAGGTAAGGGCAATAAAGGAACATTGTGTAGACATAAAGAGTGAGGGATAGGAAGATGAACAAAAATAAAAAATTATGGGTTGGTATTATAAGCCTGACATTGGCGCTGCTTTTATTTGCAATTCTTTTGATTGTAAAGAAAAGCCTGGAAGAGGAGCAGGAATGTGCGACAGTATTTCGCGCAAAGTCAGATATGATGGAGAATATGCTGCTTACAAAGGATAATTTCGACCAGTATGTGGAGGAACAGGCTGTTCCCGTAGATTGGATTCCGAAGGGATATGTCACTGGGCAGCAACAGATTTACAATACAGTACTGAATACCGATATAACGGAGGGGAGTATTTTGACAGAAGCCAATCTGACTGCGTATACGGAGGTTTATAAGGGATATAAGCAGTTGAGCTGGATTGGTGTACCGATTAAAGAGTTATATGAAGGCGTTGCGGGAAGTCTGCGGGCCGGAGATTATATAGACATTTATTCCATATGCCAGGCAGAGCAGCAGTATCAGTGCAGTCTGCTGGCAGAACGGGTGCGAATAGAAGCGGCTTATGATAACCAGGGGACAATTATCAGCGAAAGCAGTTCGAATGGGCTCACACAGCTGATAGTGATTCCGATGGAAAAAGAACAGGTGGCAATCTTTTATGAAGATTTAGCCCGGGGAAATATCAGGGTTGCAAAGTATGAAGAATAAAAGGAAAACTTTAAAAAATACAAAAAAGGGATTTCTGTTTTTGGGCCTGTGGATCATGGTTATTCTGTTGTGCCGGGATATAAAAGTGATTTACGCACAAACACCCGCTGCAGCAGATATGGCTGTGTTTGAAGGGGTGATGGTAAGTCCTGACGGCATGGGGTGGACTACAGACTATCTGGATAAAACTGACGAGCGCTTACCGGAAGGGTATACCATAGAAACGGGTGTTATTTCACAATTGCCTGCGTTAAAGTCGGGAGAGCATTATTATAAGAAGGCTGTTACCGGAAGTGTAAATATCGGAGAATGGGTTGTTGTGTGGCCCAATGCACAGTGTATTCACTACTATGAGGCTATGGAATATATGGGGTATCAGGTCAGTGAGGGCTGCTGCGGAAGCTATTATAATAATGGTTGGTTTGCAATGTGTGCAGATTGCGGTGAGCTTGTAGCGCGGATGCACATATATGCCAAAAGCAGTACTGTGCAGGGGATTACTTCTATGCCGGCACATTCGGTATATTTGTATTTATGTCCATATTGCGAAGGTTTGGAATTGGGGTATGAATATCAGCATATGTGTAAGGAAATATCAGCCAATCATTATGAGATAAGCTATGAGAAAAATGCGCCCGATGGTGCTGCGGTAACCGGGTATATGCCCAATACCAAGCATATGTATGACAATGCTTTTGAATATGAAGGGCAGGATGCCGGTGCATTGGGGTACAGAGATACCAAATTGAGAGAAAACAGTTATGAATGTGTGGGATATGTGTTTGTAGGGTGGAATACCAAAGCAGATGGCAGCGGCGAGAGCTTTGCCGATGGGGCTGAGGTATTAAATCTTACAGGAACGGAAGGTGAGACCGTGCCGCTTTTTGCCCAATGGAGGAAGGTGGAGAGTACACTGCTTATTGATGCTAACGGAGGTACTTATCAGGGATATGCAGTGTTTTCTGTAAAGCAGGCGTATCAAACATCATATTGGCTGCAAGAGGATGGGCTTATACCGGACGAGGGACATCAGGTGAAATTTGAGACAAACGGCGGCAGCACTGTAGAAAATGTACAGACACGGAGGGAATTTTCTCACTGGGAGGCCTTGGGAGGACTGAGCGGAAGTCTTGAAGAGGATATATATACTTTTGGAAGGACGGACGGCAGTGTGGACACCGTAAAAGCGCAGTATTTGGACGTAAGCTTTGTGCTTCCGGAATCGGTAAAGGACAATGAATCTCTGGTGGGATGGTATGGAACACCGGATTTTACAGAGGAGAGTTTTGTAGGAAAACCGGGAGAAGAGGCAGTGGTACATACGGACACTGTGCTTTATGCCAAATGGGCAGAGCTGACGCTTTGGAGCTATGAGGATTATGAGAGCCATGCCGGTGTGGGTGCAGTAGACCTTACATGGGAGCAGAAGGATGGGAGAAGCAAATACTATAAAGTCTTTCAATCCTTGGATCAGATGGACTGGAAGGAAATTCATACGGAAAGTAATATCGGGAATAGCAACACCCAGTGGGAAAGCTTCGACACCGACATGCAGGGTGAAACATTTACGGTTCCCTACACGGGATATTACACCTTATCTGCCTACGGTGCAAAGGGAGCTGATTATAGTGATACCCTGACCGGAGGAAAGGGCGGAAGGGTAACCGCAGACTACTGGCTCCAAAAGGGGGACATCCTCAGTTTCTATGCCGGAGCAGCAGGAAAAGGTTTACTCGGCGGTGATAACAAAAGTGGTGCTGCAGGCGGCAACGCTACTGCGGAGACAGGAAGCGGCGGTGGTGCAGCAACAGCCATATTTCTGACCAGGGACGGTACAGAGACGGTGCTTTTAATTGCCGGTGGCGGCGGTGGTGCCAATGAAAAAGCTTCCGGTAAAGACGGCGGCAGTTTTATGACAGAAGTGGGGACAATGAGCGGCGAAGAATCTCCTTACGGCGGTGGTGGCGGCGGTGCTACAGGTGGCAGCGGCGGTACGTATACAGTACACCAGCATGAAGGCAATGCTGAAACAGGCGGTGGATGTTATACTGCTCGCACCGGGACTAAGTTATGCGGCACGGCATATGAAGCAGTGGGCGGATATTGGGAGTGCTCCTGCGGAGAAACCTGGGGAACGGGTTCCAACGGATATTTCGAACCCATACATGCAGGCTGTGGAGCAATATACTGGATGGACCCTCAATATAAATGTTCCGGATGTCAGCGGTCGTTAAATGCCGGTGAAAGACATGATATAAGTTACACGTATTATGAACTGGATTGTATATACAAGGACAAAACGGATGGGTATGTTATCAGTGCAGAGCCGGCAGGTGGCGGCAGTAATTATATTCATTCCTCCTTTGGCTGTCGGAATCATTCCGGTGGCGCCGGTGAGAATGCAGGTGAGGGCTATGCGGAGATAAAGAGTACGGATATTGGTTATCGGGAGGAAACTTCTTTGCAGGATGTGCTGGCAAGGGATTGTGCTGCACCGGACCAAATTGATACGTATAAGCTAAGTGTGGCAGATGAACAGCAAATCAGGATAGTACTTACAGAACCAAAGGATCAGGGCACCTTGTATTATCATATGGTCCAAAGCTTTGCCGGTGAGGATGGGGTTCATCTGATTGCCACATCCAATATTACAGAGAACACGCTGACTACCGGAGTGACCGGCTACTACTATTATGTGGATACCGATGCAGAGGGAAAGGCAGATGCTTCTCATATGAGACTTACAGAAAATGTACTTGTGGTGACGCTGACGGCGGACAGAATGTATTTACATATAGCGGCAGTGGACAAGGCGGGGAATATCGGAGAAACTGCCCATATAGCCCTGGAAATAGAGGGGTTGCCGACGGATGATACGTATCCGGAGAGGAATGGTATATATACGGAGCAGTTATCCTTGGCAGATAGTGAGTTTGTGTATAAATCAGAGGAAAAGACCTACTATGTAAAGGCAGACGGTGTGACGGAGCATCAACTGGAGGCCACGGCATATATGGAAGGAGGTGCCAGAGAGGATTATCAGCCGGACAGTCTATTGCTGCATATGAATCAGGCGTCTCACAGAGAGTGGATGCAGATAACGGTTCCACGGATGGATATCGAAAATAATATTGGATTTTTTGCAAATGACAGTCTGCAGTTTGCATTGAGTGGAGAACATCTTGCAATGCTACTTCCTTCGGGAACTCATGCAGAGCGAAGGGAGCATGGGGCAGTACTTGAGGTAGAACAGTATTTTTCCGTGCAGGCCGAGCAGGAAACTTTTGAAATATATCCTGAGGCCATGGCATGTTTAAGAGGAAAGCAGTTTTATTCTGATCAGGCACGGGATATGGAGAATGGTTTGATCATTATACCGGACGGTATAGCGCCTACAATGGAAGGACTGGAGGAATTGCAGGATTTTGATATTTTGGATATGACAGAGCAGACGAAGCAATTTCGATTAAAGGCCTATGACGGAGAAAGCGGACTGCGGGATTTTGTGGTGATTGTCAGTAATATGGATAATTTTTTGGAAGAAGAGTATAAAGCGGACAATAACGGTGACATTGTAGTGGAGGTGGATAAGGACAATCCTTTGTTTATGGGAGAAATCGAGATATCTGCCATTGCTGCGGACAGAGTAGGCAATGTGAATCAGGTAGGAGAGAACGGAATTGCTTTCACGTTGGAGGCCGAGGTGTTTCGGGAGAGGAACCCGGCAGAAAAGGTATTTAAAACGGGAGACGGTGGGATTCTTAGTATTACAACGACAGGATATGCAGACCGGGTGGAGGTGATTTTCCCGGAAGAATTGCTGGGTTTGAATCCGGATTTAAATCAGGTATACGAGTATGAGTATCCGTATTTGGAAAAGACAGAAGCCATACAGTTTCATATACCGCTCGGTATCCCGGAGCAGGAATATCAAATTACGGTTAAAGCCTGGAAGAACGGACAGATGCTTGTAAGCAGGCCGGCATTATTGGTTGTGGAAGGAAATGTATTGGATGAATTGCGTACCAGAATTCGAAATAATAACTGACGGTGTGTTCGGGGCATATTTATTGTGGGTAGCCTGGCAGGATTATCGTACGATGCAGGTGGTGCGCTATTCGCATGCAGCAGGTCTGGTGGCGGTTCTGGCGATGGCGATTGCCAATGGGCAGCACATTTGGGCAAATGGGGGTATTTATGTGGCAGCAGTTTTACTTTTGGCTGCAGTACAGTTTTGGATGTACAGGGTGAAAGCGTATGGTTTAGCGGATGCAATTGTGTTTTTTATGTGTGGAGTATATTGGCTGGTGCAAAGAGGCGCAGCAGATTGTCTGGTGGGATACATGCTTCTGATGGCACTGTCTGTTGTGTTGCTTTGGGGAGCCGCATACCTAAAGGGAAATGTGTTGGGAGCGACTTTAAAGCATCCGATGCCATATATTCCTTCTATATGCTGTGCTTTTTTCTTGACAAAAGGGGTACTTTAGAGATACATTTATATTAACTATGTATTCACATAAATTAAGGAGTCAAAAGATCATGAATAAAGAACTAGCAAAGACATATGATCCGAAAGGAATAGAAGACAAGCTCTATCAGAAATGGTTAGAGAAGAAGTACTTCCATGCAGAAGTGGATAGAAGCAAGAAGCCATTTACTATTGTTATGCCGCCGCCAAATATTACCGGTCAGTTACACATGGGACATGCTTTGGACAATACCATGCAGGATATCCTCATTCGTTTCAAGAGAATGCAGGGATACAATGCACTTTGGCAGCCGGGTACAGACCACGCCTCCATTGCTACAGAGGTTAAGATTATCGAGGCTATGCGTAAGGAAGGTCTTTCTAAAGAGGACCTTGGCCGCGACGGTTTCCTTGAGAGAGCCTGGGAATGGAAGAAAGAATACGGCGGACGTATTATCAGCCAGTTAAAGAAGTTAGGCTCTTCCTGTGACTGGGACAGAGAGCGTTTTACTATGGATGAGGGCTGTAATAAAGCTGTTACCGAAGTATTCTGCAAGATGCATGAAAAAGGCTGGATTTACAAAGGCAGCCGCATTATCAATTGGTGTCCTGTATGTAACACCTCTATTTCTGATGCAGAGGTAGAGTATCAGGAGCAGGCAGGTCATTTCTGGCACATTAAGTATCCGGTTATGGATGACAATGGAGAACCGAGCAAGACCGAGTTTTTAACCTTTGCAACGACCCGTCCGGAAACTATGCTGGGTGATACTGCTGTGGCAGTACATCCGGATGACGAGCGTTATAAGCATTTACACGGCAAAAAGGTTATGCTGCCGTTAATTAACAGAGAGATTCCTATTGTAGTGGATTCTTATGTTGATATGGAGTTCGGTACAGGTGTTGTAAAGATTACCCCTGCACATGACCCTAACGACTTTGAAGTAGGCAAGCGTCACAACCTGCCTGAGATTAATATCATGAATGACGATGCTACCATCAATGCAAACGGCGGCAAATTTGAAGGATTAGACCGCTATGAAGCAAGAAAGCAGATCGTAGCAGAGTTAGATGAAATGGGCTTACTGGTTAAAGTGGAAGATTACACACACAACGTAGGTACCCATGACAGATGTAAGACTACTATCGAGCCTATGATCAAAAAACAGTGGTTCGTTAAGATGGATGAGCTGATTAAGCCGGCAGTAGAGGCGGTAAAGACCGGTGATATTCAGCTGATTCCGGAACGTATGGAGAAGACCTATTATAACTGGACAGACAATATCCGTGATTGGTGTATCAGCCGCCAGTTGTGGTGGGGACACAGAATCCCTGCATATTACTGTGATAAGTGCGGTGAATATATTGTATCAGCAGAGGGTGTGACAGGTCCTTGTCCACATTGCGGATGTGAGAATTTCACGCAGGATCCGGATACTTTGGATACATGGTTCTCTTCTGCGTTATGGCCATTCTCTACTTTGGGCTGGCCGGAGAAGACAGAGGATTTGGATTATTTCTATCCAACCGATGTATTAGTAACCGGTTATGATATCATCTTCTTCTGGGTAATCCGTATGATTTTCTCAGGTTTTGAGCAGATGAAGGAGAAGCCGTTTAAGACCGTATTGTTCCATGGTCTGGTACGTGACAGTCAGGGCCGTAAGATGAGTAAATCTTTAGGTAACGGCATTGATCCTTTAGAGATTATTGACCAGTACGGTGCAGACGCTCTTCGTTTGACATTGATTACCGGCAATGCACCGGGTAATGATATGCGTTTCTACTATGAGAGAGTAGAGAACAGTCGAAATTTTGCCAATAAGGTTTGGAATGCTTCCAGATTTATTATGATGAATATGGCAGGCAAGACTGTGACAACGCCTGCAATGGAGGAGCTTGCTCCGGTAGATAAGTGGATATTATCCAAGCTTAACAGCCTTACCAAGGAAGTTACAGACAATATGGAAAACTTCGAATTGGGTATTGCTGTTCAGAAGGTTTATGACTTTATTTGGGATGAATTCTGTGACTGGTATATTGAGATGGTGAAACCGCGTTTGTATGCAACAGACGATGCGGCAAGCCAGAATGCAGCATTATATACCTTAAAGACTGTGTTGTTAGATGCCTTGAAGTTATTGCATCCGTATATGCCGTTCATTACAGAGGAGATTTTCTGTACACTACAGTCTGAAGAGGAATCTATTATGATTTCCAAGTGGCCGGAATTTGCTGAAGAGAGAAACTTCCCGAAGGAAGAGCAGGATATAGAGATTATCAAGGAAGCAGTACGCGGTATCAGAAATGTTCGTACAGAGATGAACGTACCGCCTTCTAAGAAAGCACTTGTTTATGTAGTAAGTGATAAGGCTGAGCTCAGAAGCACCTTCGAAGAAGGTAAGCTGTTCTTTGCTTCTTTGGCATATGCATCTGAAGTACAGGTTCAGTGCGATAAGACAGGCATTGCTGATGACGCAGTTTCTGTAGTGATTGCCAATGCAACCATTTACATTCCTTTTGCAGAGCTGGTTGACATTAAGCAGGAAATCGAACGCTTACAGAAAGAGGAAAAGCGTTTGGAAGGCGAGCTTAAGCGAGTGGCCGGTATGCTTGGCAATGAGAAGTTTATTTCTAAGGCTCCTGCAGCAAAGATTCAGGAGGAAAAGGATAAGCAGGCTAAGTATATGCAAATGATGGAGCAGGTTAAAGAAAGACTGGCACAGTTATCCAATATGTAATTTGGTCGGGAGCATATATGCGTGACTATGTAACGAATTATGAGGAGGCGGTAGAATTCATCTACAGCATTCCTCGTTTTAACTCTAACCATTCTTTGGAGGAGATAAAGGATTTTCTGAATAGAATGGGCCGGCCGGACCGGCAGATGAAGATTGTGCACATAGCCGGGACAAACGGCAAGGGTTCTACTTCTGCCTATATGGCGGGCTTATTAGAGCAGTGCGGCTTTAAGGTGGGGCTGTTTACATCCCCGCATTTGGTGGATGTGAGAGAACGCTTTCGGATTAACGGCAGGATGATTTCTCGG
>JAFTXF010000071.1 GCA_017461685.1 Lachnospiraceae bacterium | reverse complement strand
GGCCACATACACTGTATCAAACGCAAGTGCCATGAATAAACAAAGTGAGGAATGCTATGAGTGGAAAAACCAAAATCCTTGTACTACATATGAGAGAAGTCATTTATACAGGTATCTTTATTTTTTTAGGTCTGATTTTTTTGATATTACTGGCAGTGATGTTTTTGCCGAGGCAATCTTCCACAACTTCCTCCCCGTCAAATATTGAAGGAACTACGGAGTCTGCCGCAGACCTGAATTCATCCGTCTCTGAGTATACCCCCGGTATTTACACTGCTGCCCTGGAAGTATCCGGCAACAGTCTTGAAATGCAAGTGATTATTGAGCAGACCGGTATTACGGATGTATCCTTTACCCATTTGGATGAAACCATCGAAACCATGTATCCGCTGTTTACCCCAGTCCTGGAAAGCATTGCCCTGCAGCTGCAAAGTGGCGTAGCTTTAGAGGATATTACTTATGAGGACAGTCAGAAATATACCGCAGGCGTATTGCTTCAGGCAATTGAGGAGGTATTAGAAACGGCAGCCAAATAGTACTGCTGTAACATCCAATCAAAGCGGCATCCCCAAGGTGCAGCAAGGAATTCTGTAATCAAAGAGTGGAAGGCCTAACGGTCTTCCACCAATCTGTTTTTATCTAATTTGACACTGTGATAGTAAATAGCAGACAGCAAACTGCATAGCAGCCATCCGGCCGGGTAGCCCATTGCAATCGGAATAACTTCATTGCAAATATGGCTCATAGTAAACAGATACACCTGACGGAATGCCACAAAAGAAATCAACATAATCACCATAGGAGCACGACTGTCACCGGCACCTCGTAAGGCCCCTGCGTAAATCTGGTTAAAGCAGCAGAGTATATAAAACGGAGTAAGCCAGCACAAGAACATGGCACCGTATTCGATTACCTCCGGCTTGTCATTAAAGAAGGAAACTACCGGAGCCGCAAAAGCAATCACCGGTATCATCAAAATTGCCGTAGCTGATACCGATATCATCAGTGCATTACGCACACCCTTCTTTGCACGATCAACCTGATTCTTACCAAGATTCTGCCCAACAAAGGTGGTAGATGCCAGAGCAATAGACTGCATAGGCAGAATCAGTAACTGATCGATTTTGCCATAAGCTGCCCAGCCTGACATACAGTCGGCACCGAAGAAATTGATGTACGACTGCACAAAAATATTAGAAAACGAAGTAATACACATCTGGATTGCCGCCGGAATACCTACAGAAATAATTTTCTTCAGCATGTCCCAATGCAATTTTAATTCTCGCGGAATGAATTTAATGCAGGAATCACTTCGCATCAGCACTATCATAACAAGCACTGCACTCACTCCCTGAGAAATGACTGTAGCCCACGCCACACCATCTACACCCATACCCAAACCGAGTACAAAAGCCAGGTCTAATACGGTATTAAGCAGCGCACACACCACCAGAAAATAAAACGGTCTCTGACTATCGCCCACAGCCCGCAAAATACCGGACCCGATATTGTATAACATCAGGCCTATTACGCCTGCAAAATAAATCGTCAAATACGTAGTTGCCTCAGGAACTACCTCCGCCGGCATATTCATGAATTTCAACATAGTCGGAATCAGCAAAATACCTGCTATGGACAGAATCACTGCCAGCCCAAGGGTCATGGCAATTGCCGTATGTACTGTTCGCCGAACCTTTTCATATCTGCCTGCCCCATAGTACTGACTGATTACTACACCGGCACCTGAGGAAAGTCCCATAAAAAACCCGATCAGCACATTGATAACCGGGCCTACGGTTCCTACCGCAGAAAAAGCTTCGTTACTGACATAGTTACCCACTACCCAGGTGTCCACGGTATTGTAAAGCTGCTGGAATAGATTCCCGGCCAGTAACGGCAGAGCAAACATAATAATATGTCCGGTAATATTGCCTTCCGTCATGTCCACATCCCGTTTTTTCTTTTGCACAATACGCGACCAAAAATTTTGCATTATGTGATTGTTTTGTTTTTCGATATTCGTTCTCTCTTCAGACATCTCTGCTCCTATCCGGCTGTTTCTCTCTCCGACAGCCATATGTTAAAATACGTCCGTAGATTTCTGTATAGGCCATTGCTCACAACGGTCTGATATTGCGTTCGCTAACTCCAATATCCCTGACTGGTTGTAATACGCTTAATCCAGCATTTTGGTATCTTTTTATAATGCTTGCCCAGAAAATATCCGATATATTTGGCACCGCTCTGCATTACCAGATGAAAAATTTCCCACGGCTTCCCGATTGCTATAAAATGCCTGCAGGCGGTCATAACCATACGTTTGCCTTCCTTCTCGGAGGAAATGCCGGAAAACACCTCCGGATGGTCCGCCTGAGAAACACCCAGGTCAAAATTTCTGCGCAGCTGCTGCACAAAACCGTATTCGTGGGAATGCAGTACTTTGGCTTCTGCCGCGTAATATACATGATAGCCTGCTTTCAGGGCACCGGCTGCAAAAATCATATCTTCATTAAATATGGTGCGTCTGATAAAGCCCCCCAGCTTCATATAAGTATCACGGTTATAAGCGGCACACACATCTGAACAGAAAAATGCCTTAATCCCCATGCTTTCAATGTCAGCGGCTGTCTTGCACTTTGACTCCGCCGGATAATTGAAGCTGCGGCTAAACTGCTCCAACGGTCCTGCATCAGCCTTGGGAAGCTGTCTGGCATAGCTGACTGCCACCCCGGTATCCGAAAGTGGTGCAATTAAATTTTCCACCAAATGCTCATCATAAGGTACAGCATCCTGCGTCATGCAAATGCAAATATCTGCTCCCGAATACTGCATGCCTTTGTGCCTGGTACCGCCATGGTCAAATTCCTTTCCGGACACATGATGCACCTCCAGCTTGGGAATCTGGGTAATCGCCGGCTGGTCAATCATCAAGCGCTCAAAATACTGCTCTTCGGTATTCATAATAATGATTTTACGTATTTCTACAGTCTGTTTTAAAAGCAGCTGTACCAAATTCACAAATTCCTTCCCCGGTTTATAGGTTGGAATCAACACGTCCACTGTCATAACTTTCTTCCTTTTATCATACACATAGGCTGCTGCAAAGCCAGTCTTCACCGCTTCGCAACAGCCTCTTTAGCCTTATATTTTATTAACGAACATATGCATCTGTATTAGCATGAATCGTCTCACTGATTTTCTTTAACTGTTCAGAAACCTGATATTCTTCGTCTGCAAAGAATCTCTTATGGAAATCTACAACTGCTTCCTCTAAATCCTTACAGATTACGCTGTCACCAATACCGCCAATCGTAGCACCGGTACGGAAATCACTGCTTGGGAAACCGCCTTCATCAATGACGGTATAAGAAGCCAAGTCACTTAAAAGAGAAAGAATCTCACTCAAATCGATAGAAGTATATACATTACCGAATACACTATTGGCAATCTTGGTAAGTGTGGCAACATCTAAATCCTTCGCCTCTTCCATAATAGCCTGAAGTACTTCTCTCTGGCGCTCTGTACGCTTAAAGTCATCGCCTGCTGTATAACGGATACGGCAGTAAGCAGTAGCCTGAAGTCCGTCCAGTTTCTGATAACCGGCTTTTTTGACCGGAGTATAATCGGTCTTTAAGTTTTCGGAAATACTAATCTGATAATTGTTGATATGCTCTAACTCTGCTTCATCTACATCAATATAAACACCGCCAATCGCGTCGACAACATCCACAACACCCTTGAATCCGACTGCAACAAAATCTTTAATCTCTAAGTCCAGATTCATATTCAACATACTCATGGCCTGCTTTGGACCGCCCTTTGCATAAGCTGCATTACACTTATTGTAGGTGTCATTACCGAGATTTAAGTATGTATCACGGTACACACTCATCAGACGCACTTCTTTGGTTTCATTATTCACAGATGCAATCATAATAGTATCGCTTCTGGTATTGGATTTCAGTTCACCTACTGTAGAGTCAAGACCGAATAAAGCGATGGTACGGTACTTGTCCAGATTCTCGTTCTCCTGAACTTCTTCATTTACAATAATCTCTTCTTCCGGTATCTCAACCTTTTGAATACCTTCTTCTTCGTCAGTCGCTCTGGTAACAAACCATAACACACCCAACATCATTGCCAATACTAACACTTCTACAACTAAAATGACAATATTGCGCACTTTTTTGGTTTTTTTTGCTTTTGCTGCATTACTTCCTCTGCTTGTACTTTCAGTAGCCATGATTATCTCCTTAAATGCATGTTATTCGCTTAGTAAGCGTTTTTATTAATAAAACCTTTTACAAAGGTTAATATAATGATTTTAAAATCCAGTGCAAGAGTCCAGTTCTCAATATAATAAATATCACAATCAATACGCTTGCGAATGGATGTATCACCACGGTATCCGTTCACCTGTGCCCAGCCGGTCATACCCGGGCGAACCTGATGCTTAATCATATAACGTGGAACTTCTTCCTTGAACTTCTCTACAAACTGCGGCCGCTCCGGTCTTGGTCCCACCAGACTCATGTCGCCTTTTAAAATATTGAACAGCTGGGGCAGCTCATCCAGACTGGTCTTTCTCATAAACTTACCAATGCCTGTCACTCGCGGGTCATTTTTGACCGTCCAGCCCTTTGCCTCGTCCTCTACAGTCTGTAACCGCATAGAGCGGAATTTATACATATAAAACGGTCTGTTGTGAAGACCGATTCTTTCCTGCTTAAATAATATCGGGCCCTCCGACGTAAGCTTAATCAGTATGGCGCATACCAGCATCACAGGTGAAAACAAAATGCACGCCACAATACCGCCAAACAAATCCACAGAACGCTTCAGGAATTGATTCCATCCGCTGGTCAACGGTACATTTCTGATATTGATTACCGGTAAACCGTCCAAATCCTCTGTGTACGGTTTCGTCGGAATGACTGCATTGTAATCCGGAATAAACTTGGTGTGCACACCACTCTTCTCACAAAAGGAAACGATTTCTTCCAGTCTGTCGTAATCACTCAAAGACAGCGTAATAGCAATTTCATCCAGATTATTTTCCGGTAAAATCCGGTAAATCTCATCAATCTCACCGATGACATGAATTCCTTTGAAATTCACATCCCGGTCCATATGGTCATCCAGCACACCCATAATCTGATAGCCCCATGCAGGATTCTGTTTGATGCGCTCAATATACTGCTCTGCTGCCCTGGAATAACCAACTAGCAGTACATGCTTGAGATTGTAGCCTTTCTTGCGGAAATGCCGAATCATATCACGCAGTACCACGCGGTATCCGCTGGCCAGTGCTATATTCAACACATAAAAAATAGCAATCATGCTACGGGAATAGTCTTCCTGGTGGAGCAGATATAATGCCGCCAGATATCCGAACAAGCCCACTGTATTAGCCTTCACAAGGGTAAATATCTCAACCCTGGTACGTGTAGTACGCTTCGGCGTATAAAGCTGAAAGGCCGAATAAAGTGATAAATATCCCGGCACCAGTACGAAAAGTGCCGCAAAATAATCTTCCCTCGGAAGCACACCGCCTGTTACCCTGCCGAATTCAAACCTGATAAGCCAGGCCAGAACGTAAGCAAAAACAATAACAACGGCGTCCAGCAGTAAATGAATTTTATTTAATAATTTCTGATTATCCTTTATCATAAAATCCTCTACTATAAATAGTACATTTCCTATGATTTGTCTCTTAGTGTCAGTGCTCTATATGAAATAAATTCTTCCATAATAACAGTTGAATACGGCAGTAGGCCTTAAGATGCAAAAGAAAACCGCCCACCTTGTGCGCACGGGCTTCTTCTTTTCTGCAAAGGTGAAAGCCCTCTGCAAGTCCGGTCCGGTATTCCTTTCCAAGTCCTTTTCTCACAAAAAAAAGATACTTCACCAAATATCCCAGCGCTAAAAAAGGAGCATTGATGATCAACTGTGGCAACGGCATATTCTTCCAGGCAAGATACACGCTGTTACGGCTGGAAAGCTTTACTTTAAAGGCATTGTATCTGGAACCGCTGAAGCCGCTGCCGAAATGCAGCACTCCGGCCCCGGGAACGTATACGTTACGATAGCCAAAAATTCTGGCACGGTATCCGATGTCAATATCCTCTAAATATGCAAAATGATTTTCATCAAAATAGCCTATCTTTTCAAACACCTCTCTGCGATAAATGCTGGCACCGCCACAGGCTGCAAAAACTTCCCTGCTTCTGTCAAACTGCTCTGCCGGCTTCCCCTTGCCTCTGGCAAAAGCCCAGCCCAACGCACAGTATTCATCTCCGGCATCATCGATAAGCTCCGGTGCATGCATTTGAAGCATCCTGGCACTTCCGGAAAAAATACGCTCATCCTGCTCCATAGCAGCAATCAGGCTGTCCACATACCCCGGCAAAACCTTAGTGTCATTATTTAATAAAATAACATATCGGGTCGTGCTTGCCTTGATGCCAACGTTCACTGCTCCGCAAAAGCCGGTATTCTCCTTAAGGAAAATACACTCGATTTCTTTTGGGTTATCCGCTGAGGTCTTTTGCAAAAAAGAAACGGATTCATCCTCGGAGCCATTATCTACTACCAACACCCTGACCCGCTCGCTAAGCTGCGGCATCAAGGCCTCCAGACAATCCTTCAAAAAAGCATAACCGTTATAATTGGGTATAATAATGGTAACCATCCTGTGCTACTCCATTTCCGGATTGTATAAAATAATCATGCCTCTGGCGTGTACATAGTTTGCCCATGCCATACATAATCTATCCCGTTGTTCTTCTGTCAAGTGTTTTAAAACTTCCTGCGGCTGCATCACTGCTTCTAAGCAGGAACTGTTCATCAGTCTCTCCTCTCCACAAGGAACAGAAGCTGCTTCTATTCCGCTCTTTACCGGCACATCAGCACAGTTTTCAAGCGTCTTATCAGTCCATTCTGAAACAGCATGCAAAACAGCCTTAGCATCCTCACCGGTATCCGGCTCCCGACTTTGCAAAAAATTTAAAAACAAGTCCCTGCGCACTACAGCCTGTCCGAAATCCGCTGCGAAACACTGCTGCCACACACTGGCTCTGTGCAGATGTCCGCCGCTAAAGCCCTTCCTCAGGCCGCCGTACAACAGCTCACCCGATTCCCTTCTGGCTCCGCCTGCAATACGGCCCTGCTTGTAAACAGGACCTGCTACCATGGCCACCTCCGGCCTGTCTTTAAAAATATCTGCAAATGACACCTGATAAAATCCCAAGTGTTTGCTATGGCTGACCTTGACCTCAATGCCACGAACCTGTAAATCCTCTTCCACAGCACGTTTTCCTGCTTCGTAAGCATAAAGCTTACTCTGCGGATTCACTGCCGTAGAGTCCATATGGCATCTCCAATGGTATAATACGCGGGAAATGTTAACAACTTGTGAATTTATAGAAGCAATTTTTCGTTCTTTTTCGATTTCTCTTGCAGCCCGAAGGATAATATCAAAGTCCTGAGCACCGTCAAACTCCTTACGAAAGCCCAGCTTCTTCATAAGCTCCGCTTCCATTACCGTAAAGTGGCAGATATAATTATTGCTCCACAAATAGTCCTGATCAAAGGCCGGTTTCGCATTCAAATCATAAAAATACTGCATCTCACCGTCGCCCTTGTCCTCGTCGGAATAAAGCATTTTGGCACATATGCCTTTTTCTGCACTCTGCTTTATGGCCTCGTACATACAGAACAGGGCATCCGGAGTCAGTATATCATCATGGTCCAAAAGCCCGATATACTGTCCTGTTGCTTTCTCTAAAACAACGTTGGTGTTAGCGGAAATGCCTTTGTTTTCGGCTATTTTTATATATTTGACGCGTGTGTCATTTATTTCATTCACAATCGCCTGCAGGCTTGTGACCGTACCTGCATTTGAAGCCGGATTCGCATCAGAATTGGCATTCGGACTTACAGCCGGGCTCTCATGGGTACTTGCAGCCGGGGTTGGTTCCGGACTTGCATCTCCCAACAAAAGTTCCCAGTGCGGATAACTCTGGTCCAATACAGACTGTATCATTTCCCGGAAATACTTCTCCGGAGTACGGTACACCGGCACCAGGATACTGAATAATATCTCCCCATTACTGCTTAATTCCCTTTGTTTTGTCAATTCTTCTTCGGTAGGCGGAACGTACTGATAGCTGTCG
>JAFTXF010000070.1 GCA_017461685.1 Lachnospiraceae bacterium | reverse complement strand
TACCTCAGCACTGGATCCTGAGCTTACAGGTGAGATTCTAAAGGTTATAAAGGATTTTGCAGCCGAGCACATGACCATGGTGATTGTTACCCATGAAATGAACTTTGCACGTAACGTGGCAGACCATATTATTTTCATGGAGCACGGTGTGATTGTGGAAGAGGGTACGCCGGAAGAGGTGTTTCATTCTGAGAATCCGCGAATGAAGGAATTCCTCGGTAAGTTGGAGCAATAAGTGAATAAGCATGTAAGAAATTGATGTGATAAAAGAAACCGGGTGGTACGCTAATGTGTTATTCAACCCGGTTTTTTGCGCGCAATTATATTTTAATAAATAGCCTTGTGAGAACTCCCTTTTCGTTGTATACTAAATAGTAATAAAATACCGCAAAAATGTGAAGAAAATAGCAGTGAGATAAAGTAGGGTAATAATCACTGTATTATAAAATTATTTCAAATAATAAAGCGGATAATAGAAGCGAGGAACATTTCATGAAACGTTTAGCAATCATCACTGCCAGAGGGGGCAGCAAGAGAATCCCTCGCAAGAATATCAAGGATTTCTGCGGAAAACCAATCATCGCATATTCCATCGAGGCTGCATTAGGTGCCGGTGTTTTCGATGAGGTTATGGTTTCTACGGATGACGAGGAGATTGCGGAGATTGCAAAGCAATACGGAGCAAAGGTGCCGTTCTACCGTTCTGAGACTACCTCCAACGATTTTGCAACCACCAATGATGTATTGCAGGAAGTACTGGCGGAGTACGAAAAAAGAGGGCAGGAATTTGACGCTTTTTGCTGCATGTATCCTACGGCACCATTTATCAGTGCGGAGAGAATCAGAACGGCTATGAATATGCTGGAAGCATCCGATGCGGAGAAAGTATTTCCGGTGGTGGCATTTTCTTTCCCGCCTCAGCGGGCTGTAGTGATTCGTGAAGGTAAGCTGGAACCCAGCCATTCGGAGTTTATGTATGCCCGTTCTCAGGATTTAGAGAAGCAGTATCACGATGCAGGGCAGTTCTATTGCTTTAAGACACAGGCTTATAAGCAAAATAAAGGGTTTTGGAGCGGTAATATTCTGCCGTTAGAGCTTTCTGAGCTGGAGGTGCAGGACATTGATACTCTGACTGACTGGGAAATTGCGGAGATGAAGTGGCAGATTCTGCATCATAAGTAAAGAAATGAGGTCTGACATAAAAATTCAGTGTGAAATTAGGCTGTAAAATTTATATACAACAATCTTAAAATCTATTGCTTTTATTTCGAGAGAGGTCACTATGAGCAACATTAAAGTAGTTTTATGGGACATTGACGGTACACTGCTGAATTTCGCAGCAGCAGAAAAGGCAGCGATTCGCAAATGCTTTGAGATTCACGGTCTGGGCGAATGTACCGACGAGATGTTGGCGCAGTATGTGGAGATTAATCACAAATATTGGAAGATGCTGGAGCGGGGAGAAATGTCCAAGTCGGATATTTTGGTAGGGCGTTTCGCAGAGTTTTTCAGCAGTCAGGGTCTGGATGTGACAAAGGCGGCTGCCTTTAATGAGGATTATCAGGTTTGTCTGGGCGATACGGTCTGCTTTGAGGACAATGCATTGGAAGTAGTGCTGGCGCTGCAGGGGAAGGTGCGGCAGTATGCGGTGACCAACGGCACCCGTGTGGCGCAAAAGCGCAAGCTGGCGAATTCCGGTTTGGACAAGCTTTTGGAAAAGGCGTTTATTTCTGATGAAATTGGTGTGGAAAAGCCTATGATAGGCTTTTTTGAGGCAGTGTGGGCACAAATCGGTTTTTATGAAAAGGACGAGGTGATTATTGTAGGCGACTCTTTGACCAGTGATATGCAGGGCGGCGTCAATGCCGGGATTTTGACCTGCTGGTATAATCCGAAGGGCATGGAAAATCCGTCCGGACTAAAGTTAGACTACGAAATCCGCAATTTAAATCAATTGCTTCAGATTTTAGATATATAGAGAAATATAGTGAAGCAAACAAAAATATTAACAAGGGATTTAAATATATGAGCATAACGAAGCAATTTGCAAAGTATGTATCTCAAAATATTTTGGGCACGTTAGGCGTTTCCTGCTATATTATTGTAGATACCTTTTTCATTGCAAGGGCTGCCGGAGCCAATGGCATCACTGTTTTAAATATGGCTTTGCCGGTGTATAATTTAATTTTTGCCATCGGGGCGATGATTGGCATCGGTTCTGCCACCAGATTTGCGATTTTAAGGGCGCAGCAGGATAAGGATGCGGACCGGTATTTTTCCAACGGGCTGGCCTGGATATTTTTGATCAGTATTATATTTGTGCTGGCAGGAATTTTTGCACCGGATAAGGTGCTGCAGCTTATGGGTGCAGACCGGGAGATTACGCAGCTGGGCATCAGTTATTTCCGGATTTTTTTGCTGTTTACGCCGTTTTTTATGGCAAATTATGTGTTTACGGCTTTTGTACGCAATGACAGTGACCCTACGCTGGCCATGGTGGCTACGGTTGCCAGCAGTCTGTTTAATGTGGTATTTGACTATATTTTCATGTTTCCGATGAAGATGGGGTTGGCAGGTGCGGCACTTGCTACAGCAGTTTCACCTATTGTCAGCATGCTGATTTGCAGTCTGCATTTCAGGAAGAAGATAAATACCATTCCTTTCAAGGTACAAATACCATCTCTTTCCTTATTAGTAAAGGCCGGTCAGCTGGGGATGCCGGCCTTCATCAGCGAGTTTTCTTCAGGCCTGACCATTATGGTTTTTAATTTTCTGATTCTTGGCATCGCCGGTAATATCGGCATTGCGGCATATGGTGTGGTAACCAATTTTGCTCAAGTAGCACTGGCTGTGTTTAATGGAATAGCTCAGGGCTCTCAGCCGCTAATCAGTAAATATTACGGTATGGGCCGGGAGAAGGACACAAAGAAATTACTTTGGCTTGGGGCGGGAACGGCATTTACCGTGGCAATCCTGGTGTATTTGACGGTGTTCCGGTTTACAGAGCCTCTGGTGGCGCTATTTAACAGTGAGCAGTCTGCGGAAATGGCGGCATATGCTTTCCGGGGCATGCGGCTGTATTTTATCGGATTTATATTTGCCGGCGTGAATATTGTGGGCGCCGGATATTTGAGTGCAACGGAGCACGCGGTGGGCAGTTTCGTGACGGCTATATTACGCGGCGTAGTATTGATTGTATTTTTTGCAGTTGTACTGGCTCTGCTTTTTGGTTTTGACGGTGTGTGGCTGTCCTTTGGAGCTGCGGAGGCTGTGACAGCAGTGGTGACAGTGATTACACTGTGGCTTGCTCACAAAAAAGCAGAAGAAAGATAGGATGTAAAGTATGAAGTTTCTTTTGGCGGCATTTAATGCCAAATATATACATTCAAATCCCGGTATTTACAGTTTGAAAGCGTATGCCGGAGAACGGTATGCGCCATATATTGAACTGGGTGAATATACCATCAATCATCACATGGACGACATATTGGCTGATATTTACAAGCGAAGGCCGGATGTGATTGGGTTTTCCTGCTACATCTGGAATATTGATTTGGTAAAGAAGCTTCTGCCGGAGGTGCATAAGCTTCTGCCGGAGACCGAGCTGTGGCTGGGCGGTCCGGAGGTCAGCTTTGAGTGCCATGAGATTTTAAAGGAGTTTCCTTTTGTAAGAGGCATCATGGTAGGGGAAGGAGAAGAAACCTTCCTTGCTCTGCTGCAGTATTATCTCAAGGAAAATAACCGGGCGCCGGAGGACATTCCGGGGCTGGCACTTTCCGGGGGATATACCCCGGAAAGGGAAGCCATGGATTTTTCCAAGGTGCCTTTTTTATACGCGGCAGGCAGTGCGCAGACCTTACATGATTTTGAAAATCGCATTATATATTATGAGTCTTCCAGGGGATGCCCGTTTCGGTGCAGCTACTGTTTGTCTTCCATTGACAAAAGAGTGCGCTTGCGGAATATTTCTCTGGTAAAGCAGGAACTGCAGTTTTTCCTGGACCATAAGGTTTCCCAGGTGAAATTTATCGACAGAACCTTTAATTGCAATCATGAACATGCGAAGGCTGTCTGGAGTTATATCTTAGAACATGACAATGGTGTCACGAATTTTCATTTTGAAGTGGCGGCAGATATTCTGGATGAAGAAGAACTGGATTTATTGAGACGCATGCGGCCGGGACTGGTGCAGTTAGAGATAGGTGTACAGACCACCAATCCACAGACATTAAAGGAAATCCGCAGATTTACCAATATGGACAAGCTGCGGCGTACAGTAGAGCAGATTCATGCCGGAGGCAATGTACATATGCATTTGGATTTGATCGCAGGTCTGCCATACGAGGATTATGATAGCTTTGCACGCTCCTTTGGAGATGTGTATGCCATGAAGCCGGAGCAACTGCAGTTGGGCTTTTTAAAGGTTTTAAAAGGTTCCTATATGCACGAAAAGGCAGAGGACTACGGACTGCGGTACTTAAGTCATGCCCCATACGAGGTATTATTTACCGATTGGCTAAGCTACGAAAATGTGCTACGATTAAAACGGGTGGAAGAAATGGTGGAGCTTTATTATAATTCTAACCAGTTTACTCACACACTGCCGCTTTTGGAGCAGCATTATGATAATCCGTTTTATTTATATGAAGCATTGGCGGATTATTATGAGACCCGGGGATATTTTGTCCAGTCGCCTGCCAGAAGCTACCGTTATCAGGTGCTTTTGGCATTTACAAAGAGCATAGACCCGGACAGGGAGGAATTGTATAAAGAGAGTCTCACCTACGATATATATTTAAGAGAAAATGCCAAGTCCAGACCGGATTTTGCGGCTGATATAACACCGTATAAAAATGCTTTCCATGCATTTTTTGCAGAGGAGGACAAGGTACGCAGTCTGCTTCCGCACTATGAAGCATATGACACCAAGCAAATCAGTAAAATGACCCATTTGGAATGGTTCCGATATCCGGTGTGGGATGTGGAGCGTGCCGGGGAGTTTGCGGCACTGGAGGAAGCGGTTAAGGTGCTGTTTGATTATCAGAGGAGGAGCCCGCTGACAAAAGAGGCTACCGTGTATATATTGGAGTAGCGTGGAGATGTAGTGACGCCGGAGCCGGAGTAAAATATATTTCGTCTCAGGGTCACTCTCGTTCCATGAAAAACGTAGCGGCACTAAGCTCAGACTGCGGCTATCACCTTGCTTCACCTACGAACCTGCCACCGGCAGCTTCTTCGGATGCATGGCAGCTAAGGGCCGACGTTTTTCAAGGCCCCTGTGCCGAAATATATTTTACTCCGGCCTCGCACTTTTGCATCCGCACGCGCTCATAGACAGAGAGGAGAGAACATGAACAAACATACAAAAGAAGTTATTGAGCGTCTGGAAGCCCAGTACGGAACAGAATATGTCTGTTATTTGCATCATGAAAATGCAAT
>JAFTXF010000069.1 GCA_017461685.1 Lachnospiraceae bacterium | reverse complement strand
TCCTACATGCATTACGAAAACCTGCGTCAGCATATCAAGGAACTGGTAATTGCGGAGCCTGATGTAAACGGCAGCAATTATTCCACGCAGATGCTGGAGGAGGATAGGGCATGGGTGGTTACTGCCTCATTCTATGAGGAGTACTTACAGTGGGAAGAGGATATAAAGAATTTCTGGGGCAGTGTGATTTATAATTACGTGCCGGGAATCATGATACCGGAAACGATTTGGGCGGAAATAAATTCGTGGGAGCCTGAAACAGTGGCGGAAACAGCAGATGGGGAAATCCTTCTTGGAAATCGGAGCTATGTTCCGCTTGAGACGAAGTGGGGAAACTTTATCGTGGAGCAAGGCAGCAGTCTTTTGCAATGCAGTACTGCGGTGGAATTCTGTAATATTCTGGATGCGGTTCCGGCGGAAATTTATAAGGAGGCTTATCCGGAGCTGGAAAAGCAGGCATGGGAAGATTATTATTACCGTCAGGAGCATTTTGCGGAAGCTGCGGCTATGAGCTTAGAGGAATTTTCGGAGATTGTAAAGGCAAGATATATTACAGGGCTGGAAAACTGTGAAGAACAAGGCATTACCTTTGCGAATACAGGCTACAGGAGCAGTTACTATACAGAAGGGGACGGTTATTGGCAGATTGAATTCGGCCTGCGGGTGACATATGCAGAAGGCAGTTTCCCGGTTGGAGTGACTTTAAGCATTCGGGACGGAAAGGTACAGAATGTTGGTTCCATGAGATATTCTTATAAAGCAAAGGGTGTCGAGGATGTGATAGATTCGGTGCATAGAGCTTTGTATATGAGGTATTCGGAGTATTAAACATTGGATGGAATTTGTGGCATATCAGCTTAATCTTTTATAATTAAAAGGCGGCACATAGCGTCTCATATATAGACGAAATGTGTCGCCACTGTTTTTACCTAAGCCTTTACTTCCCTTCCGCCATAGCCAACTGCGCCGTCACCAGTCCATAATAAATCCCCTTCTTTTCCAGAAGTTCATTATGGGTACCGATTTCTGCAACACCATGCTTATCGATAACCACCAGGCGGTCCGCATTACGCAGGGTAGAAAGTCTGTGGGCAATAGCAAAAGTAGTACGTCCCTTTACCAGGCGGTCCAGTGCCAGCTGAATCAGGAATTCACTTTCCGTATCCAGTGCAGAGGTCGCTTCATCCAAAATCAGCAGTCTTGGATTGTTGAGAATGGCTCTGGCAATGGCAATACGCTGGCGCTCGCCGCCGGAAAGATTGTAACCATGCTCACCTACATAGGTATTGTAGCCGTCAGGGGTTTTGCAGATAAAGTCGTGGGCATTGGCAGCTTTGGCAGCCTGAATGACTTCTGCAAGGGTTGCATCCTGCTTGGCAAAGCGGATATTGGCCAGAATACTTCCGGAAAAGAGGAAGGTCTCCTGCAATACCACACCGATTTGGGAGTGCAGGCATTCTGTTTTGATGTCGCGGATATCCACACCGTCAATGGTAATTTGTCCCTGGTCTACGTCGTAAAGGCGCATAATCAGGTTAATCAGCGTAGATTTTCCGGTACCGGAGGCACCCACCAGACCAATCATTTCACCCGGCTTTACTTCAAAGCTGATATTTTCCAGGACAGGCTCGTAGGACTCATAACCAAAGGATACATCCTGAAAGGAAAAGGCGCCTTGAATCAGATGCTCTTTACTTTTCGGTGTATCAGCAACCTGAGGATTTTCATCCAAAACATCATAAATACGGTTCAGGCTGGTAATCATCTGCATAACGGAACGGGGCAGATGGGTCATCCAGCTCAAAGGTCCGAAGAGGTAGCCGGTGTAGGTCATAAATTGTACCAGCTGTCCAAGGGACATATTACCGCTAAGCACATCGCGTCCGCCAAAGAAGACAGCAATATAAGTGCCCGCACCCATTAAAAAGGTAAGTAGTGGATAGAAGATAGCCCAAAAGGTTTCGTTGCGCTTGCTGATGGAGGCATAGGCATTCGCTTTCTGGGTAAAACGCTCTGTCTCCCGCTCCTCCTTACCGAAGGATTTTACGACGCGCATACCGGAAATAATATCTTGTAAATTGCTGCTTAAATCGTCGGCCTTAATCCACTGTTTGTGAAAAATGGTACGGATGTAATGCCAGAATGCTCTGGTAATCACGAATACAATGATAATAAAGACCATAGAAAGCAGTGTCATTTTCCAACTGATTAGGAGCATCATTACCAAAGACACAATCATAGTTAACAGGGTAGAAAACATTTCGCTGAACACTTCTTCCATGAACATACGAATTCTTTGGGTGTCGTGTGCAACACGGTTCATCAGCTCTCCGGGCTTTCTCTTGTTCAAAAAAGAAAGAGAAAGGGTCTGTATTTTATAATAAAGCTTGCGCCGCATGGTCATACTGAGCTCTGCACCAAGTTTAACACAGCACCAGTAACGGTATACGCTGACTAAAATCCTGCCCACCAGAAGCACAAAAGTAGTACCTACGAAAAACCACAGATCATTCCAGGTTCCGGTGCCGGTGGAAAGGGCATTGTCAATAAAATGCTGCTGAATCATAGGCGATATCAGGTTGATGGCTGCGGACAGAATCATGAGCAGGGAAATCAAAAGCAGTTTGTTTACATAATCGCCGCACAAATTCATAAATTTCTTGAACACAACGCCTTGCCCCTCGCAGTACGGGCAGTGACTGGTGCCCGGAAGGGCACGGCCACATTTTTCGCAATATTTCTCAGGCTCCTGGCTGACCACACGCTCAACCTGAACTGCCATATCATTCTTATGCAGTGAATCAATGATGCTCTGGGCGCCTCTTGCTACATAGGAGACCCGGATAATGTGGCGCATGGAAAATCTTGCAACGCAGATTTGCTTGTCTCTTAAGTCGGTAACGGTCAAAATACCGTTGTTTACCTGATGCTCACACTTGATTTTCCGGCAGTCCTTTAAAGCAAATTCTGCAGTAATTGCCCCATTGTGCAGGATGAAAAGCCGCAGGGGAGTAACTGCCAGCCAGGTCTCGTAAGTATACGCTTCTCTGGCGAGTTTAGGACCGTTGTCAAAAACAAGGTCTATGGGGACGCAGTACCAGAGGTCTTCACCCTCTGCCAGGGAAAGTACCTCCAGATATGCATCCGGTAATTTATAATTTAAGTTCATAATTCAGTCAAATCCTCCTATTTAAAAACTAAATAAAAAGGTCCAGTTTCTTTCGTTCCATGATACTCAGACTGTAAAAATCAGGGATTTCGTAGCGGTTGCCGTCAATATCCGTTACTAACAGGCGGGAGTCACTTAAGGAAATGACAGCGTTGCCGCTCATTTGTGTGGTGAAGCGGCAGACTCCGAAATTGGTAGTAACATGCCAGTAAGCGTAGCCGTATTCATCCTTTACATCCAACACCTTGGTAATAACCGGCATAAAATAGCGCAGCTTGATTTGTTCTCGTATCATGTCCTGTTCATCAGGATTGAGCTGGGAGAGCTTTTCGATGATACCGATTTCTTTGGCCTTTTCATCTGCCTCGCGAATAGAAATATATTCCTCCGGATTGGTCAGCGGAAAGGTCAGATATATGCCTACTCGTGCATATTCCTTTCCCATAGTCTTTAAGGCAACAAAGCCGCCTTCCGTTCTGGAAAACTGAGCGTTTTCAGCGGTTAAGAAGCGCATTTCCAGAAGCTCTTCAGATTCCTTACGCAAAGTTTCTTCATCAAATTCCCGAATGTCCAAAAGGTCGGGCATATTATTCTCTTGTTCGTTCATATGTTACACCTCGATTCCGCGCATAGCCAGCGCTTTGGTTTGTAATTCGCTCAGTTTATAATAGGTACCCTTCATGGCAAGCAGCTCCTCATGGGTACCGGATTCTGTAATACGTCCTTCATCCAGTACAATCAGATGGGTTGCATTGCGCAGGGTAGAAAGTCTGTGGGCAATAGAGAGTACCGTGCGCCCCTTTTCCAGACGCTCTAATGACTTCTGGATGGCAAGCTCTGTCTCTGTATCCACCGCAGAAGTTGCCTCGTCCAAAATCAAAATCTTTGGGTCTGCCAAAATGGCACGAGCTATGGAAATACGCTGCTTTTCACCGCCTGATAAGGAACGGCTGGAAGAGCCTAAAATGGTATCATATCCCTCCGGCATACGGCAAATAAAATCGTGTGCATTTGCCTGAATAGCAGCCCGGATAATTTCCTCTCTGGTAGCCTCCGGTTTGGCGTAGGCGATATTTTCTGCAACAGTGCCCATGAAAATATAAGTTTCCTGGGAAACCATAGCTACATTTTTGCGAAGCTCTCTAAAGCCATATTGCTTTACATTGATTCCGTCTACGAGAATTTCACCCTCCTGTGCATCGTAAAGACGGGAAATCAGGTTTACCAGCGTGGACTTACCGGAGCCGGAACGGCCTACGATACCGAACACTTCGCCTGCATTTATGTGGAAGCTGACATTTTTCAGAGTTGGTTTATTGGCCTCGTAGCTAAAGGTTACATTTCTAAGCTCGATTTCGCCACGAAGAGTGTCCGGTCGATATGGATTCGGGGCTTCCTTTACTTCCGGTACAGCATCCATGATTTCAAATAATCGCTGTGCGGAGTTCATGCAGTTGGTGTACCAGCGAAGCATACGGGACATAAATTCCAAAGGCCCCTTCATCTGGCCCACATAACCGGAGAAGGTAATCAGCATACCAAGCTCCATAGAAGTACCGCTGATCATCATAGCGCCGCCTACTGCCCAAACCAAAAAGCTGATGGCATCCTCCACGGTGCAGTACAGTGCATAAAATTTATTATCATATCGTGCCAAATCCAGCTCGGAATTTTGTACTTTTGTATTATTTTTGGCAAAACGGGTCATTTCCTGATCTTCCTGACCAAAGGCCTTTACAACTCTGGCCCCGGTGAAATTTTCATTCATCTGGCCATTGAGACGTCGATTGGCGCGGTGACGTTTACCGTAATAGTGGTATAAGTGTGGCAGCATCCGTGTACTGATGAAAAATAAAAGAGGCATCAGTGCCACAGAAATCAGTGCCAGCAGCGGATTTAAATAAAACATAATCACGGTAGTGGCAATGAGCGTTCCGGCATTAATAAAGAAGTAAGGAATACCGTCAATGAAAAAGCTGGAAATTTCCTCAGCGTCATTGGATACGCGGGTCATTAAACCACCGGTCTGTCTCTTGGTAAAAAAACTGATGGACAGTTTTCCTATGGCAGTAAATACCTGACTTTTAATCAATGCCACCACCTCCGGTGCAATGCGGGCAGTTAATACACCTTGCAAAATACCCAGTCCCTGTATCGTGATTTTGGTCAAAATCATAGTGATGACAAGAATGGTCAAGGCAGTGAAAAAGCGTCCGGCAGGCAGATGTAGCCTGGCCAGAAAAGCTTCATTTCCGGAGAGTACTTCATCATATAAAATGGTGCCGCTTAAATATGGCCATACCAGATTCAGGGCAGCAGTACCCAGATAGCAGAGCATCATGACTGCAAGCATAGGCTTGTAAGGCTTGAAATATCCCATAATGCGGAAAAGAATGGATTTTTTGTCCATGCATTTCGGACAGACCTTGCGGTCCTGGTCCGGATAAATCATGCCGCATTTCGGACAGCATTCCTTGCCTTTTGTGATGTCCAGGTCTTCGGAAAGAATTTCTTCCTCATTTTTGAGTTTCTCAAATACCTTGCATAGCTGCAAAAAGGCTGCCATGCGGGTATTGGAAAAGTGGCAGAGATTGCGCTCTATGCCGTCAATCCTCGCTAAAAGTACGCCACTGCTAACCTGACGCAGCACCTCCGGCTTCTCCACCCGTTCTAGCTCGTAGAAGCACAGGGCAGGGGTGTCCTGACCTTGAAGCTGCCAGCTTCCATAACCGCCAAGGTGATACTCGGTCTTTTCACGGTACGGATATACGGCCACGATTAGTCTGTTCTTCGTCAAGGCGATGACAGAATCTGCAAAACGGTAGTCCATATCAAAGTCGGCAGATGCGGCAAAAATAATATCTTCCTTGGAAATATCATATTTGCCTACAGCAGTAATAAAACTAGTTGGTAAATTCATTGTGTCCTCCATAATGATTTGATAATTTGCCTGTTCGGTAATTTATCAAATCCGCTTCATTTTCTCCCGGCAGGGGTTCGTTCTAATATGTTTTGTAAGACGACAAAAAGCCCATGACTTCCGAAGAATGTCATGGGCTAATAACGCTTTTATGTACAAACATACTAAAATAATAAAAAGCGAACCTAACCTGTTATCATCCGGGAGACAATTTCATGTGTTTTCAATTGTACGTTGGTGTTTCTTAACTTTGTCATGTTCTTGTCTCCTTTCTTTTTTTGTATGGTTGTAGTATAATAGCAAATACTGGAATTGTCAACAGTAACTTTTGAATTATATGTACGATGTTTGCACTATAGCGTAATTGTTTGCATACGGACGGGAAAAGCACAGCATCTGATGTTAAGATTAAATATGTTTAAAATGTACAAAATAATATTTATACAAATATAAAAAATATACATAAAATACACTTGACAAAAATTTAACAAAAGCATATACTAATAGTGAAATTGATAAAAAAATAACAATCTAACACATGAGGAAATTATTTTGGAGGATTATAACATGGCAAAAAAGGTTGAACAGATAGTTCCAACGATTATTGATAATGTAGATGCTCTGCTTGCAAGAATGAAGGCAATGCGTGAAGCTCAGAAGGTTTTTGCTACCTATACACAGGAGCAGGTTGACGCGATTTTCCACGCAGCAGCAAGCGCAGCGAATAAAATGCGTATTCCACTTGCAAAGATGGCAGTGGAAGAGACCGGCATGGGTGTTGTAGAAGATAAGGTTATCAAGAATAACTATGCTTCTGAGCATATCTACAATGCATTTAAGAATACAAAGACAGTAGGCGTTATAGAAAGAGATGAGCAGTACGGTACCACAAAGATCGCAGAGCCGATCGGTCTGATTGCTGCAGTTATCCCGACTACCAACCCTACTTCTACAGCGATTTTTAAGACATTACTTTGCTTAAAGACCAGAAACGCAATCATTATCAGCCCCCATCCGCGTGCAAAGAACAGCACTATCGCAGCAGCAAAGCTTGTTCTTGAGGCAGCTGTTAAGGCAGGCGCACCGGAAGGTATTATCAGCTGGATTGATGTTCCGAGCTTAGAGTTAACAAATGCTGTTATGCAGAATGCGGATTTGATTCTGGCTACAGGTGGTCCCGGTATGGTTAAGGCTGCTTATTCTTCAGGCAAGCCGGCATTAGGCGTAGGTGCAGGTAATACACCTGTTATTATTGATGAAACAGCAGACATCAGAATGGCAGTAAGCTCTATCATTCATTCCAAGACCTTTGATAACGGTATGATTTGTGCATCCGAGCAGTCTGTTACTGTTTTGGAGCCGATTTATGAAGCTGTAAAGCAGGAATTTGCTTACAGAGGCTGCTATTTCTTAAAAGGTGATGAAATCGACAAGGTTCGTAAGACCATCATTATCAACGGCGCATTAAATGCAAAGATCGTAGGTCAGAGCGCTTATACGATTGCGAAATTAGCAGGCGTAGATGTTCCGGAAGCTACAAAGATTTTGATTGGTGAAGTAGAAAGTGTAGATATCAGCGAAGAGTTTGCACATGAGAAATTATCTCCGGTGCTTGCTATGTACAAGGCTGCAAGCTTTGAAGAAGCATTAGGTAAAGCAGAACAGTTAGTAGCAGACGGCGGTTACGGCCACACATCTTCTCTCTACGTCAATGTAAATGAAAGAGAAAAGATTATGGCACATGCTTCCAGAATGAAGACCTGTCGTGTTGTTGTAAATACACCTGCAGCACACGGCGGTATCGGTGACTTGTATAACTTTAATTTAGCACCGTCTCTTACTCTTGGCTGCGGTTCCTGGGGCGGTAACTCCGTATCTGAGAACGTAGGCGTTAAGCACTTATTAAACTACAAGATTGTTGCTGAGAGGAGAGAAAATATGTTATGGTTCCGCACACCGGAAAAGGTATACTTCAAGAAGGGCTGTCTGCCGGTAGCATTAAATGAATTAAAGGATGTTTTAGGCAAGAAGCGTGCATTTATCGTAACAGACTCCTTCCTTTACAAGAATGGTTACACCAATGTAATCACAGACAGATTAAATGCTATGGGTATTACTTACACAGTATTTTCTGATGTACAGCCTGACCCGACACTGGCAAATGCACAGGCAGGTGCAAAGGCTATGGCTGCTTTTGAGCCGGACGTAATCATCGCTATGGGTGGCGGTTCCGCAATGGACGCTGCAAAGATTATGTGGGTACTCTATGAGCATCCGGAAGCAGACTTCCAGGATATGGCTATGCGTTTCATTGATATTCGTAAGAGAGTTTACACCTTCCCTACTATGGGCGAGAAGGCATACTTCATTGCTGTTCCTACATCTTCCGGTACAGGTTCTGAAGTAACACCTTTCGCAGTTATTACTGACCAGGAAACAGGTCACAAGTATCCGTTAGCTGATTATCAGTTAATGCCTAACATGGCTATCGTTGATACAGACAATATGATGAGCCAGCCAAGAGGCTTAACAAGCGCATCCGGTATTGACGTATTAACACATGCTTTAGAGGCATATGCTTCTGTTATGGCTACAGATTATACAGATGGTCTTGCTCTTAAGGCAATGAAGAACGTATTTGAATATTTACCAACTGCATACAATGAGCCAAACAACGTAGAAGCCCGTCAGAAGATGGCTGATGCTTCCTGTATGGCAGGTATGGCCTTTGCAAATGCATTCCTTGGTGTATGCCACTCCATGGCACACAAGTTAGGTGCATTCCACCACTTACCACATGGTGTTGCAAATGCATTAATGATTAACGAGACAATCAAGTTTAATGCTGACGAAAACCCACGCAAGATGGGTACCTTCTCTCAGTATCAGTATCCGCACACCATGGCTCGTTACGCAGAATGTGCACGTTTCTGTGGTATTGTGGCTGCAACAGATGAAGAAGCAGTTGAGAAGTTAATTGCAAAGATTGAAGAATTAAAGAAGGCAGTAGGCATTAAGGAATCTATTAAGGCTTACGGCATTGACGAAAAGGACTTCCTTGACAGATTAGATGCAATGGTAGAGCAGGCATTCGACGACCAGTGCACCGGCGCAAATCCAAGATATCCGCTTATGAGCGAAATCAAGGAAATGTTCTTAAATGCTTACTACGGCAAGTAATTGTGCAAAGTCACAGACTGGCGGTAAGCGCATGATTAATAAGCTTATATCGGATTAAAATCCGTTATAATTTTCCTATGTGTTATAAGAGAGCAGGGCTCCGGTTTTCCGGGGCCCTGCTTTGTGATGTGAAATTTTGACAGTAATCGGATTTTCGAATTGTGTAAAATGACGAAAATTAAAATTGTACACTAACTTCTTTAGTTTTGTTCTTTTTGTTTTTTAATTATTAATACTATTCTCGGTATCTTAAGCAACACGATATACCGTTGGTGATTTTGTGTAGGAGGCGCGTTTCCTTTTGTATTTCAGGTATTCTGCATAGTTCATGATTTCCGCCAGATCTTTTCGCTCCAGAGTACTTAAAAGCTTTATTACATGTATAAAAGTGATTTTTTCCGAAATAGGTCTCGACAACAGCTCAGGATCTAAATTGGTGTCCGTAAGTCCTGTCAGGTAATCTAAGGACGTATGTAATTCCTTAGCCATAGCTGAGGCTTTCTCTAAAGGTGGCAGATAAATACCATTTTCGTAATTTGACATACTGCCGGGACCTATTTTCAGGGTGAGTGCGAGCTTTTTTTGCGATATCCCGGCCTTCATTCGTAACTCCCCAAGACGTGATGCAAAAATATGTCTCATGAAATCTCCTTTTTACTTATAATGATAGTTAGGCGATTGCGAAACTCAGTGGCTGCCGACTGTGGCACTATATGTTCTGGCTGAACGGCCTTGAAAAGCGTCGGTCCTTAGCGAAGCAAGGCAACAGCCGCAGTCTGAGCTTAGTACCG
>JAFTXF010000068.1 GCA_017461685.1 Lachnospiraceae bacterium | reverse complement strand
GAGTTTACTAAAAAAATATATGGAGGTGTTTGAGAAACTCGGTGGCCGCCGGCGGAAGTGATATATAGTCCGGTAGAGGGGCCTTGAAAAGCGCCTGTCCTTAGCGAAGCAAGGTGGTAGCCGCAGTCTGAGCTTAGTACCGCTGCAGCTTTTCACGGAGCGGGAGCGTCCCCGAGACGGAATATATATCACTTCCGCCGGCAGCCACCGAGTTTCGCAAACGCCTAATGATAATATACCCAAAAGGTGGACTTTCGAACTTTTTTAATTGATTCGACAGCCCACCTTTATTTTGCTTTTTTTGCTTTATTTTGCTTTATTTTATATTGCATCCTTAGGATCTATTTTCCTAAATATCACTTTTTTATAATACTCTTTAAAACCGGGTACAAGGTCTTTGCCATGTAGTAAAAGCCATGGTCGGTCGGATGTATCTGGTCTACCGTTGCTTCCTCTGCTTCCAGCGTTCCCAACAAAGAAAAGCCGTCCACAAAATGTACATTTCTGTCGCCCTCTTCCAACGCCTGCAAATATGCTTTCATGACAATGGCACGTCTTTTCGTCATTCTTTCTGCCAAAGCTTCCGGTCTGATGCGAATGCATGACGGAGAAGACATCATAATAATCGGCAAATCCGGATTCTTATCCCGGACAATCTTATAAAACGGATAATATGTTTCCGCAAAGTATTCAATCGAAGGGGAATTGTAGCCGTATCCGTAAACAAATGCTGACATTGGAATAGTGGCCATATACTCTGCCAATGCGGTCTCTCCTCTGTCACTTCCCGAAAATCCCAGATTTATGTGGTCTGCATCGAGCCATCTGGAAATCAGAGAAGTATAAACCGTACCCGGTCTGGACGCACATCCTCCCTGGGTTACGGAAGAACCGTAATATACGATCGGTTTGTCTATGGTATATTTTTGCGCTTCCTCCAGTCGGCACCCCTCTTTCAAGCCGATATATAACTTATTCACAGCGCTGTAAAGCGGAAAATTAATGGTTATTTCACGCATACGGCTGTCATCAAACTCATAAAAGCCATCAAAGCGCGGATTCTCAGCTGACAACCCATTAGGCACAAAAGTCTTTTTGTACATACTGTCCTTACGGCTGCTTACATCTGCGGCATACATATCAAAGCCAAATTCACCTGTCGCAGGCATATGCGGCATCTGTCCCCTAAAATCCACTTCTGCCACAATTGCTACATACGGAGAATCTGTGGCGAAACGAACCCTTGCGCCAGCTGTATGAAACATAAGCGTACGCACACCCTCAGTCACGCCCTCACAATCTGCAAAATCTGCAGGAAGCCGCATAAAGCGCTCACTTTTATAAGGCTCATAAAGACCGTGAATTTTAAAAGGCGCTGATAAACAATTAAAAACTTGCATATCTTCTGCGGTAATTGTATCTGATTTAAAATTCACGTCAATCTCATCTAACCTGGCCATGTTTTACGCCTCCGTATTTACTTATCCCTTCCAAGCTTCTGGTTGTCTGCAAGACTGGCAGACTCGCCGAACACACTTTTCTCCTTCTTCTTACATATTCTAACTACAACAATAGTAATGGTCCCCACTATAAAAAGAACAAGTCCCAAAATCTGTGACACCGGAAGCCCCACTACCGGCAATAACAACTGGTCTGTACGTAATCCTTCAATAAAGAATCGTCCGATACCATAGCCTGCCAAATACATCAGCGTAAGCTCGCCCTCAAATTTCTTATGTCTGCGATAAATCAACAGGAAAATCAATAAACCCAGATTCCATGCCGATTCATACAGGAAGGTTGGATGCACCATAATATAATTCATGCCCTCTGTTACATGAGCCCAGTGATTGGCAGTAATCTCATGACGTCTCACGGCATCAATCGGCAGTGCCATGGCAAACAACCCATCGCTGTAATCACCAAAGGCCTCTCTGTTCATAAAATTGCCCCAGCGTCCGATAATCTGTCCCAAGATCAAGCCCAGCACTGCAGTATCCGTCATCTGCCAAAACCGCAGTTTCTTAATGCGTGTATAAACAAATACTGTCAGAAAAGCTGCAATCACGGCACCGTAAATAGCAAGTCCCCCTTCTCTCAGGCGAAAGATGGACATCAAATCGTCCTTGTAGTATTCCCAGGAAAAAATAACATAGTACAAACGGGCACCTACAATAGAGAAAATAATCGCATATATGGCCAAATCCCAATAATTTTCCGGATTCTGCCCTGTGAGCTTGGCTTCACGGGCCGCTATCAGGATACCTGCCATAACACCTATTGCAATTATCAAACCGTAGAAAGCAATTTCCACACCGAATACTGTGAAATTCTTAGGAACATTTTCCAAATAAATTCCCAAATTAGGGAATGCTATGTCTGTACTGTTCATGGTTTCTATCATAAGTTCCTCCTTATATGATACAAAACTAAATTTATAAAATGATAATAAACACAAATTATACATTAAATCTGAAAAGAATTACGTCGCCGTCTTTTACCACGTACTCCTTACCTTCCATGCCAACCAGGCCCTTTTCTCTGGCTGCTGCCAAAGAACCGTATTCCAAAAGGTCTTTATAATTTACAACCTCTGCCTTAATAAAGCCTCGCTCAAAATCAGAATGAATCTTACCTGCGGCCTGTGGTGCCTTGGTTCCAACCTTAATGGTCCATGCACGACATTCATCCTCACCCGCTGTCAGATAGCTGATAAGACCCAATAAACGGTAACTTGCTGCAATGAGCTTGTCCAGGCCGGACTCAGAAAGGCCCAGTTCCTCCAAGAACATGCTCTTTTCATCATCCTCTAACTCCGCAATTTCCTGCTCAATCTGAGCGCAGATCACAAATACTTCACAAGACTCGCTCGCTGCATATTCACGCACCTTTGCAACCATAGCATTGCCGGCACCGTCATCTGCCAAATCATCCTCGCCTACATTGGCCGCGAAAATAACAGGCTTGCCGGTAAGTAAATTATAATCAGACATAAAAGCAAGCTCATCCTCATCCTCTGTTTCGAAGGTCTTTGCCAGCTTGCCTGCCTCTAAATGCTCCTTGATACGCTTCTGCAATGCCAGCTCCTTTGCTGCCTTCTTGTCATTATTGGCAAGCTTGGTGGTCTTTGCTATTCTTCTTTCCAGTATTTCCAAATCGGAGAAAATTAACTCTAAATTGATGGTCTCAATATCGCGAATCGGATTTACACTGCCATCTACGTGAATAACATTGCTGTCCTCGAAGCAACGCACTACGTGCACAATCGCGTCCACCTCACGAATATTGGAAAGGAACTGATTGCCAAGGCCCTCGCCCTTGCTTGCTCCCTTTACCAGACCTGCAATATCTACAAATTCGATTACTGCAGGAGTTACCTTCTTGGTCTTATATAAATCGCCCAGAAGCTGGATGCGCTTGTCTGGTACCGGCACAATGCCAACATTCGGATCAATGGTACAGAATGGGTAGTTGGCACTTTCTGCACCAGCCTTTGTTAAAGAATTGAATAATGTACTCTTACCTACGTTTGGTAAGCCTACGATACCTAATTTCATAATATATGTTCTCCTTAAAAAAAAAATGCTTTATTCTCCCGTAGGCAACGAGCCAAGGGATATGCTCGCCTCTAGCGACCGTTCGTGGGGCTCCTCAAATACTCATGCATGGCATTTGCCGCACTAACTGCACAAAAAAAGAGCCTAATATAACTCAATAAGTGTATCATAAACAGGCTCTTTTTTCAATATTTACCACACTTTTTGTGAAGATTTTCATGCAAAATTTTCATGCGACAGTTCAGCCATAAGCTGTATGTTTTCAATCACATTCCGTTCATTATTCAATTGCAATTTGCTTATTATCGCTCAAAAAGATGAGCAGTTATATACTCTTAATATTATTGTAAACCACAGGAATTCATGGTAATTCCAATATTCGCATGTCCTAAAATTCCTTGCAAGGTCTTTGGTCTCATACCGGCTTCAATACATCTTGTCGCAAAGGTATGTCTAAGGGTGTGCATTGAAATATGCTCGATACCAGCTTTTTCAGTCAGCT
>JAFTXF010000067.1 GCA_017461685.1 Lachnospiraceae bacterium | reverse complement strand
GCACATTGGAATTCGCTTTGGCCGGAGGTATCACAATGGCAAGAAACATACCGTAAATAGCCACACTAATAGCACTGGTTACCGCATCCGGCAAGAGATTACCAAGGACTGCTCCCGCCAGGGTCCCCAAGGTCCACCCCGGACTTGCTACACTCATAGCGCCGTAATTGTAATACGGACTCACCTTGCCCGGCTGACTGGCACTGACGCCGAAAATCTCGTCTGTCACACCAAATGCCACAATATATCTATGTAACGGATTCTTCCTGCTTTCCAGCTTTTGCGACAAGGAAAAGCTCATCAAACAATAGCGCAGATTAATAATCAGCTGGGTCATGGCTATCTCCCAATAGGAGCCTGCTTCCAAAATAACATTCAGACCGGCAAACTGTCCTGCACTGGTAAGATTGGTCATAGAAATCAGCACCGCCTGGCCGATGGTAAGACCGCCGGTAACCGCCGCCATGCCAAACGTAAAGGACACGGCAAAATATCCAAGGGCAATCGGGATGCCGTCCTTCATGCCACGTTTAAAGTTTTCGTGATTCATAATATATTTATCCTCCAAAAAGGGCCATTGCGCCCGCAACAGCCCTTTTAATTTTGCAACTTATTCCCTCTTACGCTTCATCAATAGCCGCACCAATATCATGTCTCATATATTTGCCTTCAAAGGAAATCCACTCAGTAGCTGCATAAGCCTTTGCTCTGGCTTCCTTCAAATCTGCACCCTTGGCAGTAATGCCAAGCACACGACCTCCGTTGGTCACAATACCTGCGTCTGTAAGCTTGGTGCCTGCATGGAAGCAGAATACGTCATCTTTGCCCTCAAATGCTTCGAAACCGGTCATCAGCTTGCCCTTTTCGTATGCTACAGGGTATCCTGCGCTTGCCAAAACAACGCAAACTGCCGCATTGTATTCAAACTGTAAATCAACCTGATCTAAAGTGCCGTCGATACAAGCTTCCATAACCTCGATAATGTCGTTCTTCATACGTGGAAGTACTACCTGCGCCTCCGGATCACCAAAGCGGTCATTGTATTCGAGAACACGCGGACCGTTCGGTGTCAGCATCAGGCCAAAGAAAATGATACCTTTAAACTCTCTGCCTTCTGCAGCCATAGCATCTACGGTAGCCTGATAAATGTATTTCTTGCAGAAATCATCTACTTCTTCCGTATAGAATGGGCTTGGAGAAAAGGTTCCCATACCACCTGTATTTAAACCGGTATCACCATCACCTGCACGCTTGTGATCCTGTGCGCTGGTCATAGTCTTGATGGTCTTACCGTCTACAAAGGACAGTACACTGACTTCACGGCCGGTCATAAATTCTTCGATAACCATGCGATTACCTGCAGTACCGAACTGCTTGTCTAACATAATGCTCTTAACGCCTTCCTTAGCTTCCTCTAAGGTATTGCAGATAAGTACACCCTTGCCAAGGGCCAGACCATCTGCCTTTAAAACGATAGGCATAGTGGCTGTTTCTAAGTATGCCAATGCCTCCTCTGCATTGTCAAAATTCTCATATGCAGCAGTTGGAATGTTGTATTTCTTCATTAAATCCTTACTGAAAGCCTTACTGCCCTCTAAAATAGCAGCGTTCTTACGAGGTCCAAAAGCTCGAATGCCTGCTGCCTCAAAAGCGTCCACCAAACCGCCTACCAATGGGTCGTCCATACCTACGATAGCCAGGTCGATAGCCTTCTCTGTAGCAAATGCAACTAATTTGTCAAATTCCATGGCACCAATCGGCACACACTCTGCCACCATACCAATGCCGGCATTACCCGGTGCACAGTAAATCTTGGAAACTTTCTTGCTCTTAGCAACGGTTGCCGCAATCGCATGTTCACGACCGCCACCGCCTACAATTAAAATCTTCATAAAAGTACTCCTTACCTCAAAACGCACGCCTCCCTGATGTAAGGGAGGCTGCGCAGCTATATATTGTCTATTGTTCTATATCTCGTATCTGATCCAGGACCCGTGGAACTAAATTCTACCATTTGCAATATCATCGATCGCCTGTGGCAGTAAAATCCACTCAGCCTCTTCCATTACACGGCGCTGTAACACCTCCGGTGTATCTCCCGGCTGTACATAAACGGCCTTCTGTGCAATAATCGGACCGGTATCCATACCTCCATCCACGTAATGCACCGTAGCACCGGTCACCTTTACCCCTCGCGCTAAAGCCTTCTCATGTACTTTCAGGCCATAGTAACCCACACCGCAGAAGGAAGGAATCAGAGACGGATGAATATTAATGATCTTGCCCGGGAAGGCTGCCACCATAGCTTCCGGAATCTTTACCAGAAAGCCTGCCAATACGATCAAATCCGGATTCATTGCAACCATTGTGGTTGTAAATGCCTCGTTAAAAGCATCTCTGGTCTCGTAATCCTTAGGTGAAAGGCAAATTCCTTCAATGCCGTGATTGCGCGCCCTGTCCAAAGCCTTGGCATCGGCATTATTGCTGATCACTGCCATAATCTCCGCATTGGTCACCTTACCTGCCTCAATACTGTCAATAATCGCCTGCAGATTGGTACCGCCACCGGATACGCACACTACTATCTTTAGCATAAGGTCACTCCCTTTTCGCCTGCTTCTACATGGCCTACGATGTAAGGAGTCTCACCTGCTGCCTTAATGGCTTCCATAGTCTTGTCCACATCTGCCGGATCAATAGCAAGTACCATACCAAGACCCATGTTGTATGTATTGTACATCATATCGTCTGCGATATTACCTGTCTTCTGTAATAATTTGAAAATCGGAAGTACCGGATAGCTGTCCTTTTTAATCACTGCACGAACGCCTTCCGGAAGCATACGCGGAATGTTCTCCTGGAAACCGCCGCCTGTAATATGACTGCAGCCCTTTACCGTAACGCCTGCGTTCTTAATCTCCTTCATAGTCTTAACGTAAATCTTAGTCGGAGCAAGTAAAGCTTCACCAAGGGTGGTTCCCAACTCATCATAATAGGTATCCAGACTTTCCTTTGTAATATCAAACACTTTACGAACCAAAGAGAAACCATTGCTATGTACACCGCTGGATGCAATACCGATCAAAGTATCGCCAGCCTTAATATTTTCACCTGTAATAATGTCCTTGGCATCTACAACACCTACTGCAAAACCTGCCAGGTCATAATCCTCCTCCGGCATCATGCCCGGATGCTCTGCGGTCTCACCGCCAACTAAAGCAGCACCACTCTGTAAACAGCCCTCTGCAACACCCTTCACGATTGCAGCGATTTTCTCAGGATAATTCTTGCCGCAGGCAATATAGTCTAAGAAGAACAAAGGCTCACCGCCGGAGCAGGCAACGTCATTTACACACATTGCAACTGCATCAATACCGATGGTATCGTGCTTGTCCATAACGATAGCCAGCTTTACCTTGGTACCGCAGCCATCTGTACCGGACAACAGAACAGGGTTCTCCATTTCCTTAATTCCACTTAAAGAAAATGCACCTGCAAAACCGCCTAAGCCGCCCATAACTTCCGGTCTCATGGTTTTCTTTACGTGTTCCTTCATTAATTCTACTGCTTTGTAACCGGCTTCAATATCCACACCGGCTGTCTTGTAATCCAACATTTGTCGTTCCTCCGTATATGTATAATTATTTATAATTCTTGTATCCTACTTCCTGCAATCTGGCGTCCTTCGCCTGAACAGCCTCTTTCAAGGACTTGGAATAATCCTTCAGCTTCTGCAACAGCTCTGCATCAGAAGTAGCCAAAATCTTGGCTGCCAGTAATCCTGCATTGGCACCACCGTTAATGGCAACAGTAGCAACCGGAATGCCGCTTGGCATCTGTACGATAGAATACAGAGAATCTCTGCCGCCTAAAGATGTGGTGTGCATCGGAATACCGATAACAGGCATCGGGAAAATCGCTGCGCACATACCCGGCAAATGTGCCGCCATGCCTGCACCTGCAATAATCACCTTAAAGCCCTTTTCCTCTGCGCCCTTGGCATATTCAAAAAATACGTCCGGCTCTCTGTGTGCGGAAATTATGGTCATTTCATAAGAAATACCAAGCTCCTCTAAAATATCAGCAGCCTTTGCCATAACCGGCATATCTGAATCGCTGCCCATCACAATACCTACTTGTGCCATATCTAGTTCCTCCTCTACGCATCCTCAAATGGTTCATTTAACATCTCACAGCCCGGCAAAACAAATCTGCCCTGCTCGATGATAGATATCCTGCTTCCATCCGCACATACTGCAACAATACTGCCCAATTCGTCATATGGAATGGTAATATCTGTATGACAATTATAATATGCTTTACTGCCATCCGTCAATCTTTTCAGACTAACTTCATTATCTCTGGCAATAACTTCTTTGCCGTCAGGGTTAAACATTTTCACCTCTTCCTGATGTGAATAGCAGGTATCGCCCACTGCAAAGTGAGGTCCCATCTTCTCCGCTATTAATATAGGAAGCTTGTGTGCAATCCCATACTTCTCTGCTGTCACGTAGGCTGTGGTATTGGTGCCGATGGCAAATTCTCCCATTGGCAGCGTGTCGTGTCTGAAAAGTACATTGTCTTTGATATACTTTCGATTGTCCGCTTCTGCCTCAAAATTGGTACAACTGTATGCGCTAATCATACCATCCTGAAACTCCATGCGCAGGTTCTGATATTCCAGTTCATTTAAAAAGACTCTGGAAACGTGCAGAACACCGTTCGTTCCCGTTAATACAGGAGAAGTAAACACCTCTCCAACCGGAATATTTACGTCTGCCACGCAGTTCTCAAAATTAGTCTCTTTGGACTTGTCCTTTAGTTCATGCAGTTTAATACACAGGTCCGTTTCATTGGCACCCATGCCTTTAATCTCCACATAGTCTGCCTCATCCAACGCATCAATAATATGCTGCTGAATGTTTTTATAAAGCTCGTAATCCAGCGTATTAATACGAATAATCTCGTCAAATATTTCCTCAAAAGGTTCGCCAATCTCCGGAAGCGGGAAAGCAATAATGGTAAAACTACGTTCCTCGCCCTTAATATACTGATTGGTAATTTCCCCGGACTGGCTTCTGTATTCCACAAATACTTTCCGGGCTTCTTCACTCATAGACACACATTCCGGTTTGCTTACCGGAGCAAACGGTGGCTCACCAAAGACCTCCACTACTGCAGGGCCTGCATATGCACCTGCTGCCTCCTTTACCTCCTCGAAAGCATTTTTCAACACATCTGCCATGCGATGTAATAACTGCTTGTCCCAGAAAAGTCCCATGTCATCTCTGTGATCAAAAGCATACTGGCGGTTAAAAGCAGCACCGTCCACCCATGCTCTGTACACAGTAGGCTCCAGACCCAAATCACGAAGTTCCTTTACCGCTTCGCGCATCATCCGCTCAAAACCCACATGATAATACAATCCTGCTGTTTTCTTCCGTGACAAATCCTTGCCTGCCATTTCAAAGCCCTTGCGGTAGCCCTCTACATACGTGTGGGCCATCAACTGAATCTTCTCCTCCGGCTGCTCATTTAAATAGGAAGCAATACGCATTTCATTGTCAGAAATATACACGCCGTAACGATACAGGTAGCGCAAATCAGAAAGGTCGCTGTTCATAATAATATCTACGTATAAATTATCCTCCGGGCAAACCTGCGCACGGATTCTGTCAGCAGTCTCAATATCAGAATAATCACTGATAAACCAATAACCGATCTGCCTGATATTCTCATAAGAAGGCAGCGTACCATTCTCCTGCATCTCATATACAAAAGCGCTGTACACCTCCAAAAACAACTCCAAACGAATCGTCAAAAGCTCCAACTTCTGCTCATAGGCATACACAATCCCCTTGCGAAGCTCTGCATACAGACAAGACAGCAGTCTGCCAAACTCCTGCCCCAATTTTCCCACCGCACAGGCAGGATTTAGAAAACTGCTCTCATACTGCTCCGGAAGCGCAGCATGATATAACTTTTCATTGAGCATCTGAAGCTTTTTTATGGACAATCCTGCTGCCACCGGACTATTCTCTGAAATATTCTCTGATACAGGCTTGTCAAGCAAAGCCGCCACCCCCGATGCATGCGATACATCTTTGGAAGCCGTGCCTGCTACATCTAATTCACCGGCAGCAATCTGAGCATATTGCTGACAAAGTTCAAGCAAAAACCCTGATACTTCTTTAAAATATGCATCATATGCCTCTAGCGGAAACTGCTCAGCAGCACATTCCTTTATTCTTTCCAAGGCCAATTCAAATCTCTCTGTCATTATATTATAAATTTCCTTTTCTATTTTACATTTTCATAGGCATTTGTGAAACTCGGAGGCTGACTGCCAGAGCAATATATGTTCTGCTTCATGGACGCTCCCGCTCCATGAAACTCTGCAGCAGTACTAAGCTCAAGTGCGGCTTTCAG